>JARGOJ010000859.1 GCA_029210225.1 Planctomycetota bacterium | reverse complement strand
GTCCTCGCGAGCTTAGAGAGCTGGGATAACGCGTCGGAGAAACTCATAGAGACAGCCATTTCTGAGCTGAGTAAAAAATTAGGATTGAATTACCAATTCCTTCGCCTCCGAGAATATCAATGTGGCAAGCAAAAGCACAAAGTCGCGACCTTTAAAGAGACAAAGTCGGGAATTGAATTCCAGCTCATCCCTGGAGGAAGAGTACCTCGCGAATTGAAAATGAAGGAAGCGAAAGGAACACCGATTAAGCCGTTTCTCTTTGGGCGATTCGAAGTGACCAAGAAAGATTGGGTAATGGTCTCCAAGGGAGTATTTACCGGAATTAGCAATGCGAACTTCCCAATCGCCGGCACCGATTTACCTACCCTTCTAAACTGGTTGAAATTGACCGTGGACTTCCGATTGCCGACAATTGATGAGTGGCTTTGGGCGGCTTCGGGAGGAGCAAATACGGCGTTTCCGTGGGGTGAGACGATTGATTTGAATTATGTATGGTGTAGCGAAAACTCTGCGGGAGAAACGCGCTCAGTTCGCGAGCACAGCGACGCGGTCAACGGCTTCGGTATTGCAGACGTTTTTGGGAATGTTTGGGAGTGGTGCGAGGGCCATGTCATTCAGGGGTTAAGTTGGGCGGATGCCCCAAAGGTATTCCGCTATTCGGCATTGACTGCCAATGACCCAAATAAACTATCCACCAATGTCGGACTGCGTGTCGCGATCACTCTTCCGGAATGATTGAGCCCAATCAAAGAACACTCGCTCTTAGGATTCCAAGATCGGCTTGAGGAGCTCGTCGAGGATTTGATTGACTAAGGGAGCGGGAGCCTTGCCGCGAGTTTGCTTCATGACAAAACCAATAAGCGCGCCGCGAGCTTTCTTCTTGCCTTTTTTTAGGTCTTCAATCGCCTTGCTGTTCTTCTCAATCGCTTCTTCACAGGCTTTGCGAATGGCGCCTTCATCTCTTTGAGCCCCAAAGCCGCCATCCTCAATGATTTTTTGGACCGAGCGATTTTTCCCAGAGAGCCGCTCATTGACTAATTCAAGGAAGACCTTCCCTGTCGCCATACTCTTCGTCACCACTCCCGAGCCCAACGCTGCATCTAACGCGTGTATATCGGAGGGAGTGATGGGACAGTCTCCAGCGCTTCCAATCTTATTGTCCTTGCTGCCAATAAGACCTAAAATTTGATTGATAGCGTAATTCGCCGC
Organism: Planctomycetota bacterium; assembly: GCA_029210225.1. GTDB lineage: Bacteria > Planctomycetota > J058 > J058 > JARGOJ01 > JARGOJ01. Next base: position 3,003 of record JARGOJ010000859.1, on the reverse strand, counting down.
AGCGCTCGCCTTGACTCCAAGATCTGTCAGGGCTCGAAAGTAGCGATTAAGCTCTTTATCCTTCACCAGAATTTCGCTGTGATAGGCCTTTAATCGATAGGGACCGCTCTTGTCTGTGTAAGCTTTCATAAGGGCACCGGGCAACTCAGGCAAAGTCGCCTGGATTTCCCTCTTCCACTCCTCGGAAACAGGAATGGGAAGAAGATCAGGCTCGGGGAAATATCGGTAGTCCGCCGATTGCTCTTTGGAACGCATCACTCGTGTCCGGCCCTTGAAGTCGCTCGGTAAGATTGAGATCACTTTTTCTAGTGGCACCGCTTCGGCGTTTCGCGATCCTGCTGGCCGGGCGAGGTCTTCGGCCCATTGCTCCTGATAACGATCTTGGCTTGCGTCGAAGTTTTCGTTCCAGAGACGTGTTTCTTGAGAGGGTTCTCCGCCATTTTCAATCAATGCGATTTGACGGGCATATTCAAATTGAACAGCCTTAAGCACGGCTTTGAACGAATTCAAATTCTTAATTTCGCTGCGCTTCCCCAAGGTTTCCATCCCGCGCTTTCTCACGGATATTGACGCTTCAAATCGGAGGGATCCCTCCTGCATTTTGCAGTCTGAGGCTTCGAGATAGAGGAGAAGGGAGCGCAGGGTCTCCATGTAGTCTTCTATTTCGTTGAGATTGCGGAAATCGGGCATGGTGACAATTTCGGCGAGGGGTGTTCCGGCGCGGTTCAAGTCGACGAAGCTCGAAGCGTTGTTGCTCCCTTCGGGGTGAATGAGCTTCCCCGCGTCTTCTTCAATATGGATGTTGTGGATGCGGATGTGCTTGCCTGTTTTGATCAACTCTAATTGACCGTCTGTGCCTAAGCAGCAATAGTCCTGGGAGATCTGATAGTTCTTGGGCAGGTCAGGGTAGTAGTAGTTCTTGCGGTCAGAATAAGTAAATTCGGGGATGGTGCAGCCAAAGGCGAGGGCGATGCGCAGGCAGTGCTCGAAGGCTTTCTTGTTCATCACGGGCAAGGACCCTGGCAGCCCGAGGCAGACGGGGCAGACCTTGGTGTTTGACGGCGCGCCAAATTGCAGCTCACAAGCACAGAAGAGCTTTGTTTTTGTCAGGAGCTGGGAGTGAACCTCCAAGCCAACGACAAGCTCGTAGGTGTCGGTCAGGCTCTTATCGGTGAGCATCGCTTCGGTCATGGTTTTACTCCGGATGCTTCGTGTGGTGATCGGTCACCGATTGATAAGCGTGAGCGACGTTAAGCAGGGTTTGCTCGCTCCAATGAGGACCGAGAATTTGTAAGCCGACGGGGAGCTTCTCTTTGGAGAAACCACACGGGATCACGAGCCCAGGGACGCCCACCAAGTTTGCTGATACGGTCAAAGCATCGGAGGCATACATAGTGAGCGGGTCGTCGACCTTCTCGCCAATCTTAATAGCAGCAAAGGGTGAGGTCGGGGAGACCATCACGTCACAGTGGCGAAAGGCCTTGTCGTATTCCAGACGAATGAGCTGCCGCGTCTTCTGAGCCTTGAGATAGTAAGCATCGTAGGAGCCCGTTGAGAGGACAAAAGTACCGAGCATAATGCGGCGTTGAACCTCGGGGCCGAAGCCTTCGGTCCTCGATCGGGAGTAGAGAGAAAGCAGGTCGTCGACCTTGTCGCTTCTGTGGCCGTAGTGGACTCCGTCATAGCGTGCGAGGTTTGACGAGGCCTCGGCCGTGGAGATGATCTGATAGCAGGCGATGGCATATTTGTTGAGCGCCAGGGAGATGTCGATGGTCGTAGCGCCGAGGGACTCAAGCTTGGCGATGGCCGCCTTGGTAAGGGCCAAGACCTCTGGGTCTAAAGTCGCCTCAAAATACTCTTTTGGCAGCCCCAGGGTCAGGCCTGATAAATCGCCGTTGAGATTTTGCAAGTAATTGGGGACCGCCGTATTTGCCGAGCTCATGTCTCGGGCATCGTGCCCTGAGATCACTTCGAGCAGTAGGGCGAGGTCTTCGACGTTTCTAGCGAAGGGCCCAACTTGATCGAGGGACGAGGCAAAGGCCAGGAGTCCATAGCGGGAGACCCGTCCGTAGCTAGGCTTGAGACCCATGACACCGCATAACGAAGCGGGCTGTCTAATAGAGCCTCCGGTATCGGAGCCGAGGGCGAGCGGGGCGAAGCCTGCGGCCACAGCGGCGGCGGACCCGCCCGAGCTGCCTCCAGGAACGTAGTCGAGGTTCCAGGGGTTCTTTGTAATGTGACGTCCAGAGTTCTCCGTCGACGACCCCATGGCAAATTCGTCGAGGTTGACCTTGCCAAAGAGTATGGCGTCGGCGGCTCTGAGCTTCTCAATGACATGAGCGTCATAGGGAGGGCGAAAGTCGCTGAGAATCTTCGAGCCCGCGCTTGTAATCTCTCCGGAGACGCAGAGGTTGTCTTTGATCGCGACGGGGACGCCGGCGAGGGCGCCAAGCTCTTGTCCTCGGGCCAGCTTGGCATCGACGGCGCGAGCTTGGTCGAGGATGTGAGTCTCGTTCAATTCGAGAAATGCGCCGATGTCTTTGTCTTTGCTCTGCGCATGGTGGAGGAAAGCGCGGCACAGGTCTTCAGCGCTGCTTTCTTTGTTCTGAATCTTGTCGCGCAGCGCTCGTGCGGAGGTCCATGGGAGCTCGGAGTCGCGGTCCGTGTCCGTTTCCATCTTGTTTGATCCTGAGCTGGTCTGTGTTTGAGAGAGTCAGTCGTGAATAGCGGGGACCTCGAAGCCGTCTGGGCCCTTTGCCGGCGCGTTCAACAAGGCGTCTTCCTTGGAGAGGGAGGGCCGAATGATGTCGTCGCGGAGGGCGGAGAGGGCGCCTTGTGGCTGCTGAGCTGAGTGGTAGGGCTCGACGTCTTCTGTGTCGAGTTCGGAGAGCGTGGAGACGGCCTGAACGATCTTGTCCATGTGGACGATCATAGCCTCTAGGGTGTCACCTTTGAGATCGAGGCGGGCCAGGTGAGCGATATCTTCGATGCCTTCACGGCTCA
>JARGOJ010000858.1 GCA_029210225.1 Planctomycetota bacterium | reverse complement strand
TCATTCCCAACGCCCCCCGTTCTCGCCGGCCAAATATGCCAGCTTTAGGGAACTTATATGGGGACATCGGCGTGAGTTATGAAAGAATAGAGTGTTCTATCGTATGTGTGATACGACAAAGAAGGCGAAGAACTATGGTCAAGCGTGCGTTTCATTCCATCCTCATCGGCTCCATCATCATCGGTGGATCCCTCGTACTTTGCGACGAGGCTTTAGCTGATAAAGTCTTTATGCGTGACGGACGCGTCATGACCGGGGAGGTCATCGATCAGGGTGACCACGTCAAACTCATCAGTAAGCTCGGAGGAATCCGCATCCCCATGAAGGATGTCCTTCGCATTGAGCGCGACAAACCCCTCGCACCCACCGACAAAGAGCCCGATGACATCGTCATTCAAACCGGGGGCCGAATCCTCCGAGGGCGAGCAACCATAAGTCCTGATGGCAACTTCGTATGGGTCACCGTCCGTGGCCAAAAGGTCTCCATCCCCAGAGATCACGTCCGGGAGATCCTCAAGCACGGGAAACGCAAAACCGAACTCGAAACAAAAGGCGAGCTCGCTGAAAGAATCCGAGGTCATATCAAAGCTCTCAGCAGCAAAGACCCAGACGCTCACGCCACCGCCCGCTCCGCCCTCCTTAAGCTCGGCGTCTTCTCCATTCCGTTGATCAAAAAGATCGCCAAAGACCTGCCAAAGTCAGATCCCGTTCACCCAGTGCTCGAAGCGATCGTGAAAGAACATGGCCTCAAATCGGTCGTCTCCGAAGTCGCCGAATCCAGAATCAAAAACATATACAAGCGCCTCGCCTCGATCGATCGGAACACTCGCATCTCTGTGATCAAAGAGATTGTCCTTGAGGCGCCCAAAGCCGCCCCAAACATTCTTCTCCACTTTCTCAAAAACGACAAAGACCCCGAAGTTCGCGCTCTTTGCATTAGCCAGCTCTCAATGTTGCGCTGCTTCAACGAGCTCGCTGCAGTGCTCAAGCTCCCCAACGGACGAATGCGCCTGGCCGCCGCGATCGCACTGGGCGAACATGGCATCCTCGCTGGAGTCCCTGTCCTTATCGATGCCCTTGAAATCTCCGTCGAGTCCTACAAAAAAGTGCTCGGAGACAAAGACGTCGATGCCAAAGTGAAAATGAAGGCTCAAACACAACTCGCTCAACTCAATCAACTCCGCCACCTCGCCAGCCTTAAGCTTCGCGAGTTCACTGGCCACAACTACGGCTATGAAATCTTCGACAACGCCGTCAATCAAAAGCTCGCGATTAAAAAGTGGCGAAATTGGTGGATCCGAGACGGCAAACGTCTCCTCGCTAAATCCGTCAAAATGGTGGAAGGCTTTCAGGCCGATAGCAAAGAGCGCAAAGAGTCGATGCGCTATTGGATTCGCGGTGGCCAAATTCAATCCGAATTCGAAGCCCTCAAGGGCGGCGACAACCGCAACCTCAGTGGAATCGAGCGACGCAGCAAATTCAAAGAAGTCGCCGTCTTTTACCAGCGGGCCATCCAAATTGACCCGACCTTCGTTCCCGCTCGCCTCGCTCTCGCTTATGTCTATTACAGTGAGCTCAACAAGCTTGAAGAAGCAAGAGCTCAGCTAAAGAGCGTTCTCAACCAAACCCTCGACGTGAAATCGAAGCTGCCTCGCCGAACCGCCTACTTATACATGGCCAATATCGCTCGTCGCGAAGGCGACTTCAAAGAAGCCGAGCTGCGCCTCTATGATGCCTTGAAGCTCGTCAACCAAGACCGAGACCTCGACTTTGATATGCGACTCGACCTCCACCTCGCCCTTGGAGATCTTTATATGGACTGGGCCCTCACGCGCCGCGTCCTGCCACGGGACAGTGTTGTTTTAGAGGCAGGCTCCACCAAGAAAGACAAAGATGGCAAGGTCATCAAGACCGGCCCAAAGACAACGAAGAAGGACAAAGGCAAAGGCAAGGCGACGGAAAAGGCGAAGTCAGCCAACGTTGAAAAAGTGACCCTTCACCTGAAAAACGCCAAGGCCTCCTATGAGCGCGGCCTTGAAGAAATCAATCGTCAAGATCAAGCCCTTCGGGAAGAAGCGCAACGCCTCATTGACACTAAATCCAATGATCTTCGCAAAGCCGCTTTGTTGCAAAGCCTCCGCGCCAATATTAAGCAGCTTGGTGTTCGCAGCGGCGCCTTCTACTATGGCGTCGCCCGCTCCGGAGCCGCCCTCGGTTTCTCGCGCAGCGCTGAACAAAACTTCAGCATGGCCGCCCGCATGAACCCAAAGAACGAGCGCTTCCGCAAGGCTTCGAAATATTGGAAAGAGCTTATTCGGTCCCGAGATGAAGCACTACGAAAGCGCCTCGCCGACGAAAAACGAAACGGCGGCCGCAAGAAATAATCGGGCGACATCAACAATCCAAAGGAAAACGGGACGGTCCACCGCCGCCCCGTCTTTCATTTTTTCCAGCGCCCCTTGCGCCCTTTCATTTTCACTTATCATGATCCCAGCGCTCTTCCGATCACTGCTTCCTCTCTCTAGGATCTTTTACTCATGAAACAAGCTCTCTTCTCTCCATTCCTCATACTCGCCCTGGCTCTTGTCGTCTCCGGCTGCGGAAACAAAGACATCAAGAAAGACAATACAAAGCCAGCCCCCATTCCTCGGAAGGTCGCAGAAGGCACGAATAGAGGCATCATCGTCTCCCAGGTGCAAATGCTCCGCGCCCAGTGCAAAAAACCCTTCGGAATGGTGGCAAAGAGCTTCCCAGTCAGCCAGAGCGTCGACAGCAACGTCAATTACGTCATCATTTCTGGCTCCGTTGCGCCTCACAGCCACCGCTATCAGGATGAGATATTTGTTGTCTTAGAAGGCAGCGGAATCTTTTACGCTCGCAGCGCAGGCGGGGGAATTCAATCCCACGAAGTCGCCCCGGGATCGATCATTCATATTCGCAAAGGCACCGAGCACTCTTTTCAACATATCGGTCCCAAAGACCAGCCCACCTATGGCATGAGCATCTTCACCCCGCCTTACAAGGCCGAAGACCGTATCCCAGCCAAATGGCCGGAAGACAAAGAGCCAAAAAACAAAGACAAGAAGAACTAGTGCTCTGTCATCCTTAAATCCAGAACACTAGATTCGAGACCAGACCTATGTCTACCGACCCGTCGTTCACAAATCGCCTGATCCACGAGAAGAGCCCCTATCTTCTCCAACACGCCCACAACCCGGTGGACTGGTATCCCTGGGGCGAGGACGCCTTGAAGAAGGCCAAGGATGAAGACAAGCCCATACTTGTGTCTATTGGCTACGCGACCTGCCATTGGTGCCATGTGATGGAGCGGGAGAGCTTTGAAGACCCCGAGCTCGCCGAGATTCTCAACGAGCACTTCGTCGCCATCAAAGTCGATCGGGAAGAGCGCCCGGACGTTGACCAAATCTATATGGGAGCCCTCCATGCTCTCGGAGAAGGCGGTGGTTGGCCGCTCAATATGTTCCTGAACTCCGAGGCCGTACCCTTCACTGGGGGCACCTACTTCCCGCCCCAAGCTCGTCACGGACGCCCGAGCTTCCGCACAGTGCTTGAGCGCATCGTTATGCTCTGGGAAAAAGGCCGAGACAATTTAGAACTCACCGCGTCTCAGCTAAAAGAGCATTTGAGCTCGGAGGACGCGCAGCAGGCTGATGGGACGGTCACTTTTTCCAGAGAGGCCGAAGAGCAGCTTCTCCTCTTATCGAAGAAGACCTATGACAGCGTCGATGGAGGCTTCCAAACTCAGAGAAACAACAAGTTCCCGCCGTCGATGAATCTCATGCATTTGCTCCGCTGCCACGAGCGTGAGAGCGATGAGAGCATCATGGACATGATCGAATACACCATCGAGCGCATGAAGAACGGCGGAATCTACGACCAAATCGGCGGCGGCTTATCACGGTATTCCACCGATTATCGGTGGCTGGTGCCGCACTTTGAAAAGATGCTCTATGACAACGCCCTTTGGCTAGAGCTCTTGGTGGAAGCCTATCAAGCCACTGGAAAGAGCCACTATCGCGATTGGGCCACCGATGAGATGGCCTATCTAAACAGAGACATGACCAACTCTGAAGGCGCTTTTTTCTCTGCGGAAGACGCCGACAGCGAGGGGGTTGAGGGGAAGTTTTACGTTTGGGATTACGAAGAAATCAACGACTTGCTCTCTGTGAAGATGGCCCTCCTGGCTAAGGAATAC
>JARGOJ010000857.1 GCA_029210225.1 Planctomycetota bacterium | reverse complement strand
CGTTGGGCTCTTTAAATCCCTTGATGGAGAGGACCTTGGTGTTATTTACAAAGATCCCACTCCCGAGCAGGCCTTTACGAATCTCGACCTCGTCGATGTCCTCGAAGGGGATCGGAACATGGTCGGGAATCTCCGAGCCATAAAGCTTGGCGCTGCTCAACAAGATCCCGTCGGCGCCTGGGTTGCTGGCGTTCGTGCTAATGACAACGAGAGGTGCTTCATTGTCGGCGATCTGAGCGTAGGCATCGAGCGCCTGATTCAACACGGTTGAGGGCAGCGAGCTCGGACCGAAGATGAGCGGATCGTCAACGCGATTGTCTTCAAACTCAACGAGGAACTTTTGGACGTTCGCTAAGAGGCGCTGCTGGTTCTTTCTATCATCGGGTCCGCTGCTTTGGGGTCCCTCTTCACCAACCTTGTGGCATGGTTCGGGCTTTGGTGTTCGAGCGATGGCTTCATCGAGGGAGTCTTTGGCAAAGTCGAGGGGCAGGGACCAATAGAACCCCTTAGGATCAACGATGTAGAGGCCTGTGACCTTGTCTTCGATAGCCACAAACTGTAGATCGATTCGATCCTTGCGGCGAAATTGACAGTAGAGGCTGGCTTTGAACTCGGCGGTCTCTTTACCGCACTTCCCGCAGTTCTCGGTGACGCTGACGCGCTTCAAATGGCGCTCATAGCTACCGAGGCTTCCGAACTCACTGCCAGCAGGGATTTCTTGAAGATGGATCGCAGCGTTTTTGCACGATTTGCAGTGAAGCAAAACGGCTTCCGAATCCGAAGGGAGGCGACCGCCGCGAATCATTGGCTGAATGCGCGAGAATCGTTCCTTGCGAATGCGCTGAACAATTTTATTGACCTTGGCATGCATATTGAAAAAATTATCACGGTTAAGAAGCGATTAAACAGCCCGTGCCTAAAACCCTCATTCAAATCCGATCACGAGCCTCACCCAGCTCGCGCCTATCCCTATGAATGTTAGCAAGATTGTCACGATAGGCGAAGCGCCCCCACCAAATGTCTGCTTAAGTCGGATATGCTTTTTTCACCAGCGCATTGTTTTCAGGGAATCTAACAAGTCTAAAGGGAACTCGATCTTTCATGATCAAGGACTATGGACGCCATATTTTCCCAAATCGCCGGTCTGAAATCGCTCCTCCCCAAGTGTCGTTGACTCAGCTTGGATTGTATCGTCCAATAGCCTTCGTCCCAATTTCATTCCCCTTGCCCCAGCTGGAAGCAAACGGAACGTCGCTATGAATAGACCTCGTGACCCCAACAACCCTCGGCCAGGCCCCCCAGCTCCGAATCCCCGCCGGGATCCTCGGCCCGGATCTCGGCCAGGGATGGGATCGACGAGCCGCTTCGGTCGACGGGAAGGCCCCCGCCCCACTCACTCTGGTTCCATGCGGCCAGGAGCCACTCGACGCCCAGGAGCAAGCACGGTCATGAGATCTAGGGGTCCGAACCTCATTCATGACAACGACTTCCCCGCAATCGAAGACAAGCTTGGCTTCGGGAAAAGCGCACAAAATTTAGCGAAGTTCATAGAGCGCTTGGATGCCCCCTACTCCCTCCACCTCGACGGCCCCGCTGGGAGCGGACGTACCTCTTTTTTGCGCTTTGTCGCAAAGCACCTTGATGCGTCCCCAGCCCTGACTCCTCTCTGGATCGATGCCCCAAGCATTGACGAACACGGCTCCATACTTTGCGCGCTTATCAGCAAGCTAAGCCGCTTTAAGCAAAGCCCTGAACTCGATGAGCTCTCTCTTCGTTTTCTTAGCCTCTACTCCCTCTATTCGGAACAAACGGGACTCACTCCAACCCTCGATCATAGTGTTGAGGACATGGATCGGGTTCGGCAATCTGTCGAGCTCATGACGCGCCCAGAACCTCAGGGAATGAACCTCTTCGCCTCCGTAGAGAACCTACAGGACACCTTTCTTCATTTTGTCCAAGCATCCCTCGCCCCGAACGGCAGCCGATTTTTCCTCGCCTTCATTGATGACCTCGATATTTGTAAGGCCGAGACCATCGACCGTTTTCTTGCCGAAGCTTTTCTCTACACAAGCATCCCTGGCAGTCGCGTTGTTTGGATTTTCACCCTCAACCAAAGTCAATACGAACAACGACAGGCTGCAGCTGCTCAAGATCACCTTCGAAAATTCACCAATTTGAAGATACGGGTGCCCATCACTCAAAGCCCGCGAAGCCTCATCAATCAATATGTGACAGACCTTGGCTTGCCCGAAGCGAAGGGATTGATCAACCAGTTCAATGACCTCTTCGAAGCCGTGCCGGTAAAAAATCCTCGACTCATCAAACGGATCGTTTCTCGTATCAGCTACGCCAAGACTTTTGGCTCCATGCCCCGTCCTTCCCAGGAGCAACTCCTCTTCTATGTCCTCGTCCTTATCAGTGAGTTGTTCCCACGCTTCTTTTCCGCGATCGCCAAAGACAAAACCGCTGGCTTGTTGGTCCTCTCTGCGGCGGGAAACTCCTACGGTCAATCGAAGTTTAACGCGACAACTTTTGAACCGATGCTCAAACCGATCAAGACCAAATTTGAAGAAGAGCTCCAATCGGAGCTCTTCTATACAGCTATCGGCTATGCCGGAATGTTAGTGGGCAAGGTCTATGGCATTCGCACGGGCAATGTCAATGAGGCTGTGCCGCGCTTTGCCCCTGTCCTAAACAGCGTGCTTCAGCTCTTTTGAGCCTCGGGAACAGCTGAGAGGTGACGCGCAAGAGCCGCGAAGTCTCTAAAGTTCTTCAAGGCTTCCGCCAACAACTCATCTCCAGAAACAAGCGCGTCTTCGCCCTTGAGCACCTTCGACCAGGCAATCACTCCCGAGCGGCCTTGTGCAGCTCTCAACTCGGCGGAGGGATGCTGGTTGACGAGAGCATCGAGGGCGTCGCCAAGGTCGGCAGGGGCAAATTCTGATTCAAAGAGGGTTCGGTCAATGGTCCAGCGGACACCGTCTCTGACCAAACGATCGACCCGAACTTGAAGATCGGAAGTCTCAGGAGTCCAATCTTTGAGAGGATTCAGCAGCCCATTTTCGGTGTTGGCCAGCAACTTATCACTGCCTTCCGCGCCGGCGAGGGAGGACCCATCAACCTCTTCACCAACGGTGAAATTGAAGGCGATCTGGTCGTCGTTAAGCTCCATTCCAGGAACTCCAACCCATGTCGAATCGGAGAAGCTCAGGCGCAGTCCTGTGCCGCGTTCGGAGACAGACAGGCCAATTGGGAGACCGGCTTCTTGCGCCGCGGCGATGAGCTTCGTGGCGAAACGATGGAGCTTGGGAAGTGTGTCAAGAAGAGCGTCGCCGTCGAGGTCGAAGGGCTTGAGGCTCTCGAAGGGCGCGTGGCCTAAGCACTCTAGATATTCAAAGAGTTGGCGGCAGAGAAAAGCCGTCCGTGGGCAATCGTCCTTGCTGTGCTGGTCTGCGAAGCTTGCGATCTTCTCCCACGAAGTCAGAACCTGGTCATCGCCGCGGAGGGCTTCACCGAACCAAGTCTCCGTGTGACGATCAAGCTGGTGGAGGTTTAGATAACGAGTGAGCTTGGCTTCAATCAACACGCAGGACTTTCCATCTGCGGTGAAGATCCAGCCATCGGGCATGGAGCCTTGCTCGTACTCTTCGAGAGTGTGCTCGATGACGTCAAGGTCATCGAGGGTCAGGTCGTTGCGTCCAACGACTGTTTTGAGCCCATTGAGCTTTTGCTCACGATCGTGAGTGCCACGAAGAAGGGCCAGGACGCTTGGTTGATACAGCTCATCGGCGGAGGGCAGGCGCTCGGCGATTTCACCGCTTCGAGAGATGCCAAGAATTTTGCGGTTCTCACATTGCTCGGGATCGTAGTCGTCGTAGTCGCAGGCTTGAAGATCGTAGAGGACCGACGTTCCCTCGCCAATATCGATAGATGTGACGTCCTTGAGGAAGGCCTGAGCGAGTTCCGGACGACTCCACTTCAACGTGCAAATCAATGCGCGAGTGACGTTGTAATCGAGATCATGACTTTCGTAGGGCACGAAAATATTCAAGTGGCGATCAGGATACATATCTGACAGTTTAGCGGCAGCAGATAGCTTCACGGGGCCTCCATCTTTAGGAATCTGATGACTTCGAGCCCTTTTCCGACTCGGGATCGTCAAGGCGTTCTGAACTGGGGAAAGTCGCGCGGGTATCCGCGTCTCCGTCGATAATTGATT
>JARGOJ010000009.1:20242-28062 GCA_029210225.1 Planctomycetota bacterium | reverse complement strand
CTATGTTGTAAGGGGCTAAAATAGAAGGCTTTATGGCTTAACCGAGTGCCATTAGCCGGATCACCCCTGCGAATAAAATAGCTGTGTAAGTTTTGCGAGGGGACCGAAGGTGTCGCAAAACAGGGGGTCAAAATCGATAGGGGGCCTTTGCCCCCTGCGAATAAAATAGCTGTCCGCTAATTTTTGGCATCCTGGCATCTATGACGTATTATAGTTTTCGCGACGGCGCTATACCCTGGAGCTTGCGTTGAAAATCGTTATCAAAAAATCGGCTCGCTCAGAGAGAGACCTGTTCGAGAAGCTCAAACGCCGCTTCTTCGACCTCAAGCTCGACACCCTCAATTCTGTAGGGGTCATCCACAGCGGCAACGCCGAAGACATCGCCAACCGACTTCGAGAACACGAAATCAACCTCGTTGAAGAGCTCGTCTCCGGGCTAGCCGACGTCCCTAAACACCCCAATCGCTTTGAGTTTCCCATGTGCCAAAGCGGCGACACCTGCGTCCCCATGTCGGTCTCAAACGCCTTGCTTGTCCTCGACCAGGAGAGCTTCTACGGCCGCGACCGAGGCGACCAAATCGCCGCCACCAACCACTTCATCGATCACTTCCTCGCCATGGAACCCGGCCACGACCGCAGCGAACGCCGCAGCCTCGACCGCGTCCATCACTACTTCGAAAACAACTTTCACCGCCGCGTCGGCCTTCAAGCCAAATACAACTTCACCCTCAGCGGCTCACTCCTCGACATGATCTTTCAGCTTTATCTCGGCGAAGCCAGCATCCTCGTTGTGGCCCAAGCCCACTGTCTCATGGCCTTCAGCCTTTGGCTCTACGAAGGATATCCCGTCATTGATATGAAGGACCCCCTGGTCTCAGGTACGAAAACCCTCGGCCTCGAAGATTTCGCCAAGAAGTATGTTTGGTCGACCTTAGGGGGACTCCCCTACGCGGTTTCTGTCGGGGCAACCTACACCGCTGAGACCGCGCTGGATCTTATCGAAGCTCAAGCAGAGCGAAAGAATCTCGGCGTTTGCTGCCATTCAGGGATTCTCTCCCGGCAACTCTAAACGGCGAAAATTATCTTCCTTGGTGAAAAAGCGCCCAGACCTGTATCGCATATCCCCGCGATATTCTTTACCTTTGTAAAAACAAAAACTATTTCCTCCAAAAACCTCAGGCGCAAAAGGTGAAGGTTATTCTCTCATGAGCGATAAACCTGCTCCCAATCCGAACCCAGCTCCACCTCCAGAAGAAGACGAGGACATGGCCGAAGTCACTCGTGACTTCTGGAACTCCATGGGAATGTGGGGACCCGTCACCATCCTGGTCCTCCTCGGCTTCGTCGTAGCCTACTTCTTCTTCGTCCCACCTCCTCCCCCGAAGGTTTTTAAGATTGCCACGGGTAGCAAAACCGGGGCCTACAACGCCTTCGCCGAGAAATATCGGGAGATCCTCGCCAAAGACGGCTTCACCCTCGAAATCGTCAACACCAAAGGCTCCATAGAGAACCTCGAACTGCTCCGCAAAGGCGAAGTCAAAGTCGCCTTCGTCCAAGGTGGCACCGCCACCAAAGAGGATAAGTTTGGCAAGGTTGGTCCCGAAGGCGAAGAGCAACCAAGCATCCTCGCGTCCATCGGCTCCCTCTATTACGAGCCCCTCTGGGTCTTCTACAAACGCAGCAAGGGCTATAAAACCCTTCTCGATCTCAAAGGCGCTCGCCTCGGGATCGGCACCGTCGGCAGTGGAACCCGCCCCGTCGCTGTGCAACTCCTCAAGCGAAACGGCTGCTTCGAAGAAGCCGACCAGAAGAACTACCAAAGCCTCGGCAGCACAGACTGCGTCGCGAAACTCAAAGCCGGAGAGCTTGACGCCGTCTTCCTCGTTGCTGGTGGCCGCTCCAAGAGCGTTCTCGCCCTCCTCGAAGACAAATCCATTCAACTCCTCGACTTCAAACGGAACATCGCCTACGAACGTCAGTTCCCTTTTCTGTCCTCTGTGAAGTTCTCCGAAGGCATGTGCGACCTCAAAAACAACGTCCCCGACCATGACCTCACCCTGGTCGCTCCCACAGCCGCCATTGTCGTCCGCACCGATGCTCACGACGCTCTGACGCCCCTTATTCTTAAGGCCGCCACGGAAGTCCATTATCCTGGAGATCTCTTTGAAAGGCCAGGCGCTTTCCCTTCGGCCAAACAAGTCGATATTCCTATCAGTGACGACGCCAAGAAATACATCACTCGCGGCCCCTCGATACTCCAACGCTTCTTGCCCTTCTGGCTCGCCTTGGCTCTCGACCGCCTCAAGGTCATGCTGGTGCCCCTCTTCACACTGCTCTTGCCCCTCGTGAAGATCGCGCCGCCTATCTATCGCTGGAGAATTCGCTCGAAGATCTTCCGCTGGTATCGACTGCTCCGTGAAATCGACAACGAAGTCATGGCGGAGACCTTCGAAAATCCCGAGGGCTGTCACCAACGAATTCGCGAAATTCAGCAAGAGCTCGATAAAGTGTCCGTCCCACTCTCATATATGGAAGAGTTCTACAACTTGAGAGTGCATGTCGCCCTTGTTGACCAATTCATCGAACAACGGGTCGAACTCCAGAATAAAGCCAATCAGGAGCCCAAAACCCCGGATGCAGAAAGCGCCTGAGCGAGAAACTTTTCGAGCATCTCGAAATGAAACTCCTCAGGCCCCTCAACATTTTCAGCACGAAGCACTAGAATGTGCCCCCCTGAGAATCCAATTGTTCCAATAGGGAGTGGATGATGGAAGTCGAACGCGACGAAATGGAAGTCGGCGTCTTATTTGTAGGTGCCGGTCCAGCCACCCTGGCTGGTGCCATTCGCCTCATGGATAATATTGAAGCCTACAACGAAAAGATCGAAAGCGGTGAGCTTGAAGGGGAGGCGATTGACGTCGAAGAAACCCCCATCATGATCATCGAGAAAGGCGCCGAGATTGGCGATCAGGTCCTCTCAGGAGCCTGCATCGACACCAAAGCCTTCTTCGAACTCTTCACCGAAGAGTTTCTCGACGAGAATCCACCGCCCTTCAACACCCCGGTGACCAGCGACGCCCTCACGGTCCTCGCTCCCCCCACCTGGAAACCCACCAAGGACTCGGGATCTCTCACCAAACTCCTTCATAAATTCACCCTGGGAGCATCGAACTCCATCGATGCCCCCATCCTCCCCCCGACCTTCCAAAACCACGGCAACTACCTCGGCAGCCTCAACGAGATCGTCAAATGGATGGCCGAAATCGCGGAAGAAAAGGGCGTCATGATCATGCCCGAATTCCCCGGCGCTGATCTCCTCATTGAAGACGGCCAGGTCGTCGGTGTTCGCACCGGAGACAAAGGCATCGACAAGCATGGCAACCCCAAAGGCAACTTCGAGCCCGGCACCGATATCCGCGCCAAGCTCACGGTCCTCGGTGAAGGCGCCCGCGGCTCCTTGACGAAGCTTCTCATTAAGAAGTTCAAGCTCGACGCCGAAGCCAACCACCAAATCTACTCAACCGGCGTCAAAGAGCTCTGGAACGTCAAACCCGGAAGCATCCAACCCGGCCAAGTCATTCACACCGCCGGCTACCCCTTGGATGGCAACACTTTTGGAGGAGGCTTTATCTATGGCTTGAATGATAACCAAGTCTCTCTTGGCCTTGTCACCGCCCTAGATAGCCCCGACCCATACTTGGATCCTCACCGCAAATTCAACGAGTGGAAGGCTCACCCCTTCGTCAATAAGATCCTTGACGGCGGCGAAGTCGTGAAATACGGCGCCAAGACCATCCCCGAAGGCGGCTGGTTCTCCGTGCCCAAACCCTACGCCCCCGGCGCTATCCTCGTTGGTGACTCCGCTGGCTTCGTCAATATCTCACGACTCAAAGGGATCCACCTGGCCATGAAGTCCGGCATGTGTGCCGCCGACGCCGCCTTGGAGATGCTCAAAACCGACGCCCCAGCCAACGAAGAAGCGACCGCCGCTTACTATCACAATGTCCTCGGATCATGGCTCTTCAAAGAGCTTTGGGACGTGCGCAACTTCCGCCAGGGCTTCCAGAGAACCATGTTCTTCGACAAGATCCCCGGCATGGTCACTGGAAGCATCCTCGCCGGATCTGGCTTTATGGCCGCTGGCCTGCTCTTTGGCCTCGGCTTGGTCACGCTGCTGCTCGGCGTTCTCGGAGTCGCCAACGTTGTCCCCCTCGCCGGCTTTATTCTGGTCATTGCCCTCTTCGTCGGAAGCGCCTCCCTGCCCCTCGGATCCTTCCCCCTCGGCCGCATGACCATGCAAGCCGACCACGAGCGTATTAAGAAGATCAATATCGGTGGCTGGAGCCGCGAAAGCACAGAACAAACAGCCGTGCCTCAGTGGCGCGAACCTGGTATCTCTGCCGCCGCCGATCAGGCCAAATTCAACGAGGCCAATAAGGGACCTCTGGCGCCCGCTCGGGCCCTGGACGTCAACGCCCCCGCCGACTCGATTAACTCGAACGGCGTCCAAATGGACAAGGTGACCAGCGTCTATCACTCCGGTTCAACCCACGAGGAAGACCAACCCGCTCACCTCGTTGTTGTGAACCAAGACATCTGCCACACCCGCTGCACCGAAGAATATGGCAACCCCTGCCAATACTTCTGCCCCGCCTCGGTTTACGAGATGGTGGACGCAGACGGCGGCAAGAACCGACAGCTTCAGCTGAACTTCTCCAACTGCGTTCACTGTAAGACCTGCGATGTTCGCGATCCCTACCAAATCATCACTTGGGTTCCTCCCGAAGGCGGCGGTGGGCCGTCCTACTCAGGACTCTAAGTCTCGATACTTTCAAAAAAGGCCCTCGACGTTGAGAGGGCCTTTTTTTATGTCTCCATCATCGGATCTAGTTTTTGAGGATCACCATGAAAACAGCTCATCTCCTTCTCGCCGCAGCGCTGCTATTTTCCCCCTCTATAGCCTTCGGCGATGACCTGAAGAAAATCGGCTTCCGCTACCGCATCAAAGTCACCTCCGCAGGGATCCCGACCTTGGGGGGCGTCGCCAACGGCTACAAGCTGAGGACCAAATACAAGCTCTTCTCCGGAGACGAGCTCGTGGGCGAAGCCTACCTCGGCGATTCTCTCTACGTCCGGGAACCCGGAGAATACCGAGTTGTGGTCAATGGCCTGAGCGTCAAAGAGACTTTCGAAATCCCCGGGGAGATGACTCGGGACCGTATCGCCGCTTCTTGGAAGCGCGCTCGCGCCGTGGAGCTTCGCCCGAAGAGCCTGGGCCAACGCCTGGCCATCCCGTCGATCTGGGTTCTCCATCCTCCCCAGGTGACCGGCACCCACAACGATGACTACGTCATTTCGAGAATGAAGGACGGCAAGGACATCGTGAAAGGCGTCGCTGTTGTTTATCCCCCCGAAGAGATCAAAGACATCGACGACGGGGTCCTCTTTGCAAACACCCTCGTTCACCTAACCCCCGGAAAATATCAGCTCAAGATCAATGGAGGACAATATCCCTTTGAAGTGAAGGCTGGGCAAACCCAGCTGATTCGCTTGGGAGCCCTCTCGATTTCCGACAAAGTGCCAGCCAACGCTCAGCTACTCCAGCGTCTCTCCGGAGATAAAAAAGCGGACGTGACTCGTCCGAAAGCGAATCAATGGATTGTCGCGGCCCCCGGCAAATATACCGTGGGTAAGCAAGCATTGGTTATCGAGCCCGGCAAAGCGGTCCACGTGAAGCCCACTATTCGGACTCTTCCCGGCCTCCGTCGCCCTCGTCTGCTCGTTCGCGCTGTCTCCGATAACGGCGTTCGGATTACTGGCTTCTTAGATGGAAGCCCTGTCGCGGCGGCCGGTCTCAAAGTGGGGGACAGGATTGTGGCCTTTGACGGAACTCCTGTGAAGACCACTCGCGACCTGGGAAAGCTCTTGCTTGAGAAGGAGCTTGGGGATAGTGCGATGCTCTCCGTCGAGCGCCCCGGTCGCAAAACCGTCCTTAAGATTAAGCTCCAGCTGGGACGGAAGAAGACAGGCAAGACCAAGCGGAAGATATACTGGTTCTAAGCTTTGCAGGGACATCGCAGTCGGGAATGCACCGTGGGCATCAGAAACAGTTGGAAGCGGTGCCCGACCGCCGCTTGCTATTGTTCTGGGCCCTGACTTGAGGGCTGTTGTTTAAGAAAGCTTGAGGGAGCCTGGCCGATTCGGCGAGCCGCTGGAACGAACTGTGAAACGCTGTGGGAATGACGATGTAAAATGCGGCCTTTCCTATGGGGTCGATATCCTGCATTGCCCCCTTCTTTGACCCTGGAGAGTTGAAAGACCTTGTCTCAAAAGAGTTCTCAATGGCGTGTCTACTTCGATCTGATGGGTCGCTTTCGCGTTCGTTATCTATTTGGCATCGCATGCCTCATCCTGACCATCTTCTTCACTTGCGCCATGCCCTGGCTGCTGCGCTCGCTAATTCGCTCTCTCGATAAAGCTCGTGAGGTCGGGGGAGAGACGGCTCCAATCCCCGAGCGTGTTTATGAGATGGCCCTGTGGATTATTGTCTTCGCGGTTTTTATGGCCATCACTCGCATCGGTTCCCGCATCGGCTTCCTCGGGGGCGGACGCAACGTTGGCAACTTGCTCAGGGAGCAGGCCTTTCGACGCCTGGTGAGGCTCGCGCCCTCGTTCTATGCCAGCATGTCCACGGGAGACCTTATCTCTCGTTTGACGAGTGATATCAATGTTTGCCAGGGCGTCTGTGGCCCGGGCATTCTCTATGCCTTCAGCGGGATTTTCCTCTATGTCGGCAGCCTGATCTTTATGAGCTTCATCAACCTCAAGATGACCCTGCTCATTTTTCTCCCATACCCCTTCTTAGTCGTCGCGGTTAATCGCGCCGCCGGTTATGTGAAGCAGCACTCACTCCTCTCTCAGCAAGCCGCCGGACGCTTGACGGCCCGGGCGCAGGAAACTCTCGCCGGCATCGTGGTCGTGAAGGGCTTTGTCATGGAGAAGCGTCAAGAAGAGCGCTTCATCGCGGCGAATCAGGAGGTGCTCGATCACAATATGTCCCAGGTCATCGGCCGGGGCCTTATTCAACTGTTCATAGGCTTAGCATCCGGCTTGGCGAGCTTGATTGTGCTCTGGGTTGGAGGCCAGGCTATCGCCAGGGGAGAGCTTGAATTCGCTGACTTTGTGGCCTTCTTCGGCTATATGGGCCTTCTTGTTCAGCCGACGGTTTATCTGGGCTGGGTGACCAGCACCTTGGCCCGAGGCGGACCTGCGCTGGAGCGCGTCCGTGAGCTAATCGAGGCTCCTCTTACCCTCACAGAGGCCCCAGAGGCTCATGATGAAGAGATGACTGGGGCTATTGAAGTTCGTTCGCTGAGCTATCGTTATCCCAGCCAGGGAGAGGATAACGAGCTTAAAGGCGGGGAGCGACGGCCGGCCTTGATTGATGTCTCGGTGTCTGTGAAGGCTGGGGGCGTTTTAGGCTTGTTTGGTCGGGTTGGTTCGGGGAAAAGCACTCTGTTGCGTGCGCTGCCAAGGCTCTTAGAGCTTGATCCGGGGACGGTCTTTGTCGACGAGGTCCCTGTTGAGAATTGGTCTTTAGATGCGCTCCGTAAGCCGATTGGATATGTGCCTCAGGATGGCGCGCTGTTCTCTATGACATTGGCGCAGAATATTACTCTCAATCGTGAGGGGATGGACAAAGATCAACTTGAGCGAGTGCTTAAGATCTCTTGCCTCGGTCAGGACATTGATCAATTTCCCCAAGGGTTGGAGACTTTGGTCGGGGAGCGAGGAGTCACTTTGTCTGGGGGGCAGCGGCA
>JARGOJ010000009.1:3683-20221 GCA_029210225.1 Planctomycetota bacterium | reverse complement strand
GGACGGCGATCGCTCGGGCGCTGTACCAAGATCCGAAGATCGTGCTCTTTGACGATGCCTTGTCGATGATTGATGCGGAGACGGCATCGGAGATCTTGCGGGGCCTTAAAGAGGCGCTCTCAGGATTGACGGTTGTGGTGGCGGCGCATAGGGCGGCGACCTTGCTTGAGGCGGATGAGATATTGGTTTTAGATCAGGGCAAGGTCGTGGAGCGAGGCAGCCCGGAGGAATTGCTAAAAACCGGAGGTTTATTCGCGGAGGCTCATGAGGGTCAGCGACTGCAAGAACAATTGGAGCAAAGTTGAGTCAGATTGGAGATAAGGCGCTTTTCCGACGAGCCTTTGCGTTCGTGGCGCCTCATAAGAAGTTAATGCTCGTTGGCGCGCTCTTGCTGCCGTTAGTTGCGCTGTGTCAATTAGTGATGCCTTATTTATTGAAGGTCGTCGTTGATGGCCCCATTAAAGAGCGTAATGTTGATGGAATTGCCTCTATTGCGCTTATCTACTTAGTCATCACAATTTCTCAAAAAGCGCTCTTGTTGTTTAAGACCTATGTCATGCAATTGCTTGGGCAGCGGGTCATCGCTGATTTACGGCGAAAGCTCTTTCAGAGTGTGACCGCGCTCTCTATGAGTTATTTCGATAGGGAGCCGACTGGGAAGATCATTAATCGACTGACCAATGATATTGATTCTCTCAATGAATTCTTATCCTCTGGATTAGTTCAAATTGCTGCGGACGCTTTGCTTTTGCTAGGTATCGTGGTGGCGATGTTCTGGCTCGACCCTGAGTTAGCCATATACTCTTTGGGCCTGATGCCTTTCCTCATTGTCTTTTTGGGCTTGTCCCGGCGCCTCATGCGCAGTCTATTTTCGCGGCTCAGCACGAAGAACGCCAAGGCGCTCTCATACTCCCAGGAGATCCTGTCGGGCTTAGTTGTTATTCAAGCGTTTCGCCGGGAAGAAGCGACCAGCGCGCACTATGAAGAATTGACCCGGGATGCGCTGTCGGAGAACATCACAGGGGTTTGGTGGAGCAGCGTGATCTCGGCGAGCGTGGAGCTTGCATCCTATTTAAGTATTGGATTTCTATTGTTCCTCGGGACTTCTGAGACGACCAGTCTCGGAGTGCTCTTCGCCTTTATTGAATATGTGCAAATGTTCTATCGCCCGGTCGAGGGCCTCTCGGGACGCTTTGCCGTGCTTCAGAAGGCCCTGGCATCGGGAGAGAAGATCTTCTTGCTCTTCGATGATTGCGAACAATTCTCCGACAGCTCTGGGACTGTTGAGACGCCGCCATTAAACTCGAAGATTCAATTCGAAAACGTCTCTTTCTCTTATGTTCCCGATGCTCCTGTGCTTAAGAACTTTGAATTAGAAATCCCCCGAGGGCAGACCGTTGCTGTTGTTGGAGCGACGGGGGCGGGGAAATCTTCTCTGGTCAAGTTGCTCGGGCGTTATTATCAGCCGAAGCAGAATGAAGGCCGTATTCTTTGGGATGGTCAGGATATCTCTACATTTGACCTGGCGACATTAAGAAAACGTGTGGCTTATGTTCCTCAAGAGACCTTCTTGTTCTCGGATACCTTGTCGAACAATATTGATTTAGGCCTCGGCGAGGGTGAAAAAGCCAGGGCTGCGGCGAAGGCTGTCGGGGCCGACCGAGTGGCTAATGACCTCCCGGGGGGCTTTGAAGAGGTGATTGGGGAGCAGGGGCGCAATCTCTCAGCGGGGGAGCGTCAATTGATTGCCTTCGCGAGAGCGCTGGCGCAAGATCCAGACTTGCTGATCTTAGATGAAGCGACCGCGAACATTGACGGAGAGACCGAGGCAGTCATCCAAGAGTCGTTGGCGCGATTGTTAAAAGACCGCACGGCTATTGTGATTGCTCATCGCCTCTCGACCATTAAAGAGGCCGATAAGATTGTTGTGCTTCAGAAGGGCGAGATTCGGGAGCAGGGCAATCACCAAGAGTTGATTGAAGCCAAAGGGCTCTATTACAACCTCTATACGCTCCAAGGGCAGAGCGCCGAGTAGTAGCGTTCAGCGCGGAACTGTCCTAGCGTCTTGTGACATTTTTCAGGTAGGTGAAGACAATAGAGGGGCCGAGAAAAAGGAAGCTCAAGTTTTCACTGAAGTCGACGGTCTGCCCCATAGAGAGGGCTTCTTCCCGATGGGGCTCTAGCTGGGTCTCGCCGACAAAGGTTCCATTCTTCGAGTTATTATCCGTGATGAAATAGCGCGACTTATCAACGCGAATGAAGGCGTGTTGCTTCGAGACTGTCGGATAATCGAGGGTGATGTCGTTGATTTTTCCTCGGCCAATACTGACCTCTATTTTAGTGGGAGAGGCGCCCGCTTCTTTATCTTTGGCGACGAAGAAGACCGGGCAGTCGGTGAGGTCATACTCCATCGCATTGCTCGCGAGCAAGGATTGATCTGTTGTGGATAAGAGGCGCTGGCCTGACTTCTTCGATTTGAGATTCGCGATTTGGATAAGGAAAGGGTGATTGTAACTGGCGAGGAAAGCGTCGAGTTCAATTGCTCCGGTGAGCTTGGCGAGCTCTTTCATTGTCAAGCCCGAGAGATACTTCACCCGATCGGAGAAGTCGAAGCTGCTCCGGGTGCCGATCATGGTCTCTTTCAGTTTACGTCGGGGCTTCGGATCGTTCATCACAGAGTCTCCTGGGGAATTTGAAAGGCCATCCATGACCCATGTCAGCCAGAGTCCAACAGTGTCTATTCCAAGGCTTCTTGGGTCAATAGAAATGTCTTCATAGTCCCGCGAAACCATTGCCTGGAAACCTTATCCTTACTCTAACGGACGAGGCTTAAAGAAAACTCAGTCAAAAGTGAGAACTTTTTTGGGGCAGAGAAGAAATCGGTGTCACTAAAACAGGACAGTAATTTTCGACTGCGGCTTTGGCAATCGGAGCTGTTACCAGCTCGTTACGGAGTTGTGGGACCAATTGCTTTAGCATGTGTTTATGGAGAGCGCGAGAGGCGCGCATATCAAAAAGTCTTGAGAATGGAGACCGCTGTGAAACAGCTTACTTTAACAATGACGATCGCTATGCTTCTAGGAGGAACCCTGGCTTGCTCGGGAACCCCTGACAAGAAAGGTACGAAGGAGACTTCTGTGGTTAACACCAGGGTGTTTCATAAGCAGCTCTTAGCGGTCGCCAAGTCCTACAAGCGTTCCTACGCAGAAGTGAACCCCCGTCCGAACTGGGCCCCAACAATGTGCCGGATTCCCCCGACCCAGGCGCTTTTTAGTAAGAGCAAAGAGGCGAACACTCATGGCCAGAAGCTCTACTACCTCTTCGCTAAAGACTCTAGGGCTTACGCAAAATACAAGCGAGGCGGGAAGGTCGTGCAGGGGCAAGCGCTGGTGAAAGAATCTTGGACCCCTGTTGAGATTAAGAAGGGCGCCAAATCCCCTATCGAGGCTCCCGCCGTCAAAGATGGCAAGCGCTTCGCGCCGGGTAAGCAAAAGGATCTCTTCATTATGCTCAAGGTCGACCCTAAGACTCCAGGCACCGATCAGGGTTGGATTTATGGGACCATCACGCCGGATGGGAAGACCGTCACCTCGGCAGGGCGCGTTCAGTCTTGCATGAAATGTCATGTAAAGATTAAGGATCGGCTCTTTGGCATGAGCAAGTAAAGCTCAGATTCACTAACAGGAGTCTCTCTCAAAGGGGTTTGGAGACCTTTCAAACTCTTTGAATTGGAGGCTCCTGTTGGATTGGATCAATGATGAGATTTTTATTGGAAATCGCCCTGACGCTCACGACCTTAATTTACTTGAAGAGTATGGCATTCAGGGCATTCTTAGTCTCGATGGAAGTATGGTCCGGAAGAAAGCGGTCGAGTTTGGTGTGAAGGACCTCATTGGAATCAAGTTAATTGATGGCCCGGGCAATGACCGCCGCCACTTAGAATTGGCCATCATGCATTTAGGACGCTTGTTAGAGAATGGCGCTCCGGTGCTTGTCCACTGCCGAGCCGGGCGCAGCCGCTCGGTGGCGGTTGTTGCGGCGTATTTAGCGCAGTCTGGGGGAATCAGTTTTGAAGAGGCCCTCGATAAGGTTCGTGACAGTCGCGACTCTTCGGTGGCGCAGGCTTTAATTGAGGCCTTCGAGCGCATTCTGCTTTAATCAATAGCCCCGGAGAATACGAATACGGTCCCTGGCCTATTCAATGTCCTTCTTGCGTCTGGGGTCAACGATATTCAGCTTCTCTTTGGAAGAAAGACTGAGCAACGATGAACGGAGAGGCGCTAGAACAGCGGCAAGGAAGCTCGAACCGGAGCTTGGTTTTTGCTTGAGCATCGCGGCTCGAATGAATTGAACTTGCTCAGGAGTGATCTGCCCAGCGCGGCGTAGGGACGCGCAAAGATCGATGTGATTCTCATTGTGAGAGCTGAGCAGAAAACGCTGAATGACGCTTTGCTCTATGTAGCCGCAATCGAGTATTTCCTGAGCTTAGAAGCGATTCCAGTCTTGTTGTTGAGAGTCAATGGGCAAGATTTAGCTCCCCACTGAAATCAATTCCGTGTTAATTAAAAGGAGCGCTTTTTTGTGACTTTGGGAGCCTTCGCTTTGGGCACTGTTGATTTCCAAGCGCTCTTCATGATGGATTTCATTTCTTTGTATTGAAGATTGAAATTGCGGCTTGAAGACCGTGTTGTTGGGAACCACTTCCAGAGAAAGACCGATTCAATAAAGCTCTCTTTCTCAATCCGAGTGAGAGAGACTTTCATGCAGCGCAGCTTAAGCGCTTCCGCGTTGGGACCGCCCTCGGAGTGCTCCCAGGGTTTAGAGGCGGCGTTGCTTGAGCGATTGTAGCCAAGCTCAGTGAAGATCACCCGCTTCTTCTTTTTGGCCGCGTAGCTCTTCATATCTTTGAGGGTCTTGTCCCAGCCCTGGACAATGTCCGTTTCACTTGGATTGACTTTGTCGCTGAGAGGAAAGTAAGCCTGGACGCCGATGAAGTCGAGGGCGTCCCAGAAGGGCACCCGTTGATAGCTGTCCCAGTTGGCGGCGTAGGTGACCTTTCCCTTATAGACTTTGCGAACCGCGGCGATGATTCGGCGCCAGTCCTTGTCCCGTTGGATGGTCCCCTTGTATTCGACCCCGACGCAAAAGAGATGGGCGCCTCCGGCCTCAGCCATCTTGGCCTGGGTCACAATGAAATCTTCATAGCTATCAAAGAACTTCTTCCAGTCGGCTTCGTTGTAAAAAGTGATCGCGCCGCGCCAGGAAAATCGTGAACCCCAGTATCCAATATGGGGCTTGAGCATGATTTTTAAGCCGCGCTTCTTCGCTTCCTTTAAGGGAGAGAGCACCGTCGGGTCGTCGGTTCGCTGGCGGTGACGGACGGTGCCGTTGTTTCGTATCCAAGCGTAAGGATGGTAGGTGATCCATGTGCCCCCGAGGCCTTGAATCTCGTCCATGGCTGTGCCCATGATGGGCTTGGCCCAATCGGCTCCCCAGCCTCGGCAGCTAATAGTGACCCCTCGGCCGAATTTGGTTTGGGCCTGGGTCTTCTTGGTGGGGTCGGCGAGCTTTGGATCTTTGGCCCAGGTGGCAGAGACCGTGACTAAACCGATGATCGCGAAGAGTGGTAAGAGAAGGCGTTTCATTGCGTCACTTTCTCGGGACTGAAGGGGAACTGGACGACGAAAATAGCGCCGTGTCCTTCTTCGCTTTTTAGTTCAATAGTGCCGTAATGGCGATCGACAATCTCATGGCAGATGGCCAGACCCACTCCAGCACCCTCGGTTTTGAAGGGATTGGTGGTGGGGAAGGCGGTGAAGATCGTGGAGATTTGATCTTGAGGGATGCCATCTCCTTCGTCAGTGATTTGAATGGTCATCGCATCCCCGCGAGGCTCGACGTCGACCCTCACAATTCCTCCCTCTGGCCCATGAGAGATGGCATTCGCAAACAGGTTCTGAAAGAGGCGTACCAATAAACTCTCCTCCCCAAGGATAACCCGCGAAGAACTCTGGATATTGAGGATGAGCGTGACCGAGCGTTGCGCCGCGGGGCCAGCCACGAGGTTGCGGGCTTCTTCAAGGATATCGGGGATGCTTATTTCTCGGGGCAGGATTTTGGGACCGGAGCCAAGCTTGGCGAGGTGTAAGACATCGTCGATGTATGTGAAGATCCGCTTGCCGTGATCTTCGATGGAATTGAAGGCCGCTTTGGCTTTGTCTGGATCGCTGATGAGGCCGTCTCGGAGCAGCTCGGTATACCAGAGTATGGTCTTCATAGGGATCTTGAGGTCATGGGAGCAGAGGGTCAGGAGCTCGTCTTTGAGCTGCCCCATGTCACGGAGGAAGAGGTTGGTCTTCTCAAGCTCGTTGCGTAGGGAGCGGATGCGAAGTTGATTGTCGATGCGGGCTTTGAGAAGACGACCGTCGAAGGGCTTACTGATGTAATCGTCGGCGCCAGCTTCAAGGCCGGCGGCGATGTCTTCCACTTTATCGCGAGCGCTTAGGAGAATGACGGGGAGGAACTGAGTCGATGCGTTGGCGCGTAGTTGGCTAAGGACCTCGGCTCCGCTCATGTCGGGGAGAGTGTTGTTAAGGAGAAGGATGTCTGGGGGGCTGTCAATGATGAGGGAGATGGTGGATTGTCCATCGCTGGTGCAACGGATGGCGTAGCCGCTGCCTTTGAGCTCTTTTTTGATGATCTGGGTGAACAACGGGCTGTCGGTGGCAAGGAAGACTTCGGTCTGTAGCTTGCGAATCATGCGCCGTGTTTTAGGCCCGAAGACATGTATTGAAGTTGGTCTCTTCTGTGACATAGACCAATTTCCTCACTCAGTTAGCTTGACCGCACTATCAGATCAAAGAACGATGTTGGGAACCGGAATCGCCTTCCATTACAACAGAAATGTTTCGTCATTGGGACATATCTATGAACAAGGTCGGGGTGATGGAGCGCTTCGATTTTGAGTTGGGCTAGGATTAGGGGTGCTTTGAAGAGTCTTGAGAAGATGAAAATCGCGACTTTGAAGCGCCCGGATAGGGACTTCAACACGGGAATTCGTCGCCTATTTCCGAGGAGACTGGGGGGGCTGTTCGGGCGTTTTTTTCTCCGAGTGCTCGGCCGGGAACGGGCTTCTTTGCTTGATTTTGTGTCTAATCTGGAGGGGAGAACGCCTTGGCTTGGCGAGGTGAATTCATAAAGCCCACTCTTTTCTATCAAACTCAAGGGCGTATGGTTGAGTATCAAGCGTGGCTGAGGACCATCAATGGTGGGCTTTGGCGTGGCCGGATGACTGGAATCGTCGAAGGTCCTAAATCGAGCAAAATAGCCGTCGCGTGCCGTATTCGAAGTTTTGTTCGGCGCGCTTTTAGAAAAATGTGGCGGGAAATCCCCCGCATTGTCGCTTAAGTCTTAATATTGTTGGTCCTGATCCAGCCGACAGGGACTGTGAGTTTTACGGAGAGCAAAAACATGGACAATGACGCCAATTCAACGGCCGACGAGGACAAGGACATTACTGAGAAACCCGAAGAGGTCGGAATCGTCAAATCAGACGCGGACGATCAAGCAAATGCAGAAACCCTACGAAAAGCCTTCGCGGATCTCAAAGAAGAGATGGCCAAGGTCATTGTGGGACAAGATGAAGTGGTCGAACAGCTTTTGATCGCCATCTTCGCTAAAGGTCACTGTTTGCTCGTTGGAGTTCCTGGCTTGGCCAAGACACTCATGATTTCGACGCTCGCAAAAACCTTGTCGCTGTCGTTCAATCGCATCCAGTTTACTCCTGACCTCATGCCGAGTGATATCACAGGTACCGAGATCATCCAGGAGAACAAGACGACCGGCGAGCGGTCCTTCCAATTCGTGAAGGGTCCTATCTTCGCCAACATCATCCTCGCTGACGAGATCAACAGAACTCCTCCCAAAACCCAAGCCGCCCTGCTCGAAGCGATGCAGGAAGGTCAGGTCTCGGCGGGTAGCGTGAAGCATAAGCTTGAGCCTCCCTTCTTCGTTCTCGCGACTCAGAACCCCATTGAGCAGGAAGGAACCTATCCCCTCCCAGAAGCTCAGCTCGACCGCTTTATGTTCAACACCTTGGTTGAGTATCCCAATGAGGACGAAGAGTTCGAGATCATTAAGCGCACGACAAGCGTGGTCAAGCATGAGATCCAGCCAGTGCTCTCTGGCAAGGACATCATGAAGCTCCAGGAGTTTGTCCGCACCGTGCCCGCCGCAGAGCACGTGGTGCGCTATGCGATGAAGCTTGTGCGCTCGACGCGAATCAATGGCCCCGACGCTCCCGACTTTGTCAATGAGTGGTTGTCCTGGGGTGCGGGTCCGCGCGCCGCGCAATATCTCATTCTTGGTGGAAAGGCTCGCGCCGTTCTTTACGGACGCGACCATGTCTCGACCGCCGATATCGACGCGGTGGCCTTGCCTGTCTTGCGCCACAGGATCATCACCAACTTCAGCGCGGAAGCCGAAGGCATCACCACAGATAAGGTGATTGAGCGATTGATCACTCACTGTCAGTCAGAAATGAAGGCAAAGGTCTAATCTGTGGCGGAAAATAAAGACCCCCGGCGCTTTTTAGATCCGAAGGTCCTGTCGAAGATTTCGCGCCTCGATATTGTCGCTCGCCTCGTCGTTGAGGGCTTTGTCACCGGTCTCCACAAGAGCCCCTACCATGGCTTCTCTGTGGAGTTCGCAGAGCACCGAGAATACGTCGCCGGCGATGACGTCAAGCACATCGACTGGAAGGTCTTTGGCCGTTCCGATCGCTATTACATCAAGCAATATGAAGAAGAGACCAACCTCTCTGCGACCATTTTGCTTGATACCAGCGAGAGCATGAAGTTCAAGTCTGATGACGCGCCCATGTCCAAGCTTGAGTACGGTTCCATCGTCGCTGCGTCTTTAGCTTTCCTTGTCCTTCAGCAGAGGGATACCGTCGGCTTGGTCACCTTTGTCGATCAGATTCAAGAGTGGCTGCCGCCATCGTCTCATCCTTCGCATCGCAATCTCATCCTCAACACTTTGAATTCTTTAAAGCCCCAGAAGAAGACCGGGCTTGGGAAGATCTTTCATGAGGTCGCCGACCGAGTGAAGCGTAAAGGGTTGATCATTGTGATTTCGGACTTCTTGGATGATGCTCGGCGGATTGTCAGCGGGCTTCGGCACTTAAAATACCGACGTCACGAGATCATTGCCTTCCACCTCATGGATCCAGCGGAGCGTCACTTCCCCTTTGAATCTATGACGACTTTTAAGGGTCTGGAAGAGCTAGGGACCATCATCACCGACCCCAAAGCGCTCAGACAAAGTTACCTGGAAGAGATCGAAAATCACATTTGGGAATTGAAACGCGGTTGTCGCCAGGACAGAGTCGATTACGTCGAACTTCTGACCTCACAACCTCTCGATATCACGCTATCTCAGTATTTGGCGACTCGCGCTGAAATGAAACTTGCTTGATAAGCCAAAGAATAAAGGCTCCGAATTTAGGGGCTCGTGTTTGGAATAAGGAAGCGGAGACTGCCTCATGGGGGCTTTCCTAGGGACCTATTTTGTTACGAAGTGGGCGTTGCTCGGTGCACTGGGCATCGCGGCTCCGATACTCATTTGGCTGATCAATCGATTTCGCACGCAAGTGGTCGAGTGGGCGGCGATTGAGTTCTTAAGGCGCGCTGTTCAAAAAGCCCGCCGGCGGATGCGCATCGAAGAGATTCTGCTGCTCATCATTCGCTGTCTCATTATCATCCTCCTGGCCATTGTTTTGCTCGTCCCAAAGGCGTCACAAAAACAGTCTCTGAAGACGAAGAGGTCACGCGGAACTTCGTCATTCTCCTCGATGCCTCCTATTCCATGGGCTACAAAATGGGCTCGACGAAAGAGGACCTGGTCTTCAATCGCGCCAAAGATGAAGCCCGCAAGATCATTCAGAGCCTCGGCCACAAAGATCGCCTGATCCTCGATATCTACACCGGCGGCGTGCACCAACTTCAAACAGAGCCCCGGGCTATGGACGAAAAGGGCAAGCCCGAAGCGATCCGAAGCCTTGAAGACCCCGACTTCGCCGTCACCGCCGAAGCCGGAGACGGCGCCGACTTGTTCCGCAGCCTGCCCCAAGTGCTACAAAAGTTCGATGGCAGCGACGGGAAGAAGACTCAAAAGACCGTCTTCATCCTCTTCGATAGTCAACGCTCTCTCTTCTTCAAGAAGAGCAAACTCCGCGATTCAAAGCTCTTGCAACAGAGCGCCGACGAGATCGGCAAGAACTTCGGCGAGATCAAGTTCGTCGACTGCAGCAACGACAAGACCTTCAACGTCAGCGTCCTCAGCGCAAAGACACGGAACCCTGTGGTCGGCGTCGGCTTCGATTGTTACTTTGAAATTCTCATTAAGAATCACAACCCCACCGAAGTCTCCATCGACGTGGACTACTACATCGACGACTTGAAGCGCCCGGTCAAGAGCGTCTCGTCCTTACGCCTCAAGCCCAACGAAGTCCGCCCGCTCTACGACTTTAAATACAAGTTTGATAAGGCCGGACCTCACAACTTTCAAGTCAAGTTTCGCTCCGACAACCTGACCATCGACAACGAACGCAGCCTCATCGTCAACGCCCGAGAAGCCGTAAAGACCCTGGT
The DNA here is from genome assembly GCA_029210225.1 of Planctomycetota bacterium. Classification (GTDB taxonomy): domain Bacteria; phylum Planctomycetota; class J058; order J058; family JARGOJ01; genus JARGOJ01. The sequence goes on along the minus strand of JARGOJ010000009.1, from coordinate 9,572 downwards.
CATTAATGGCGCTCCTAACACCTCGCGAAAAGTCGAAGACGAAGTTCACTACCTGCGCGGCGCCTTGGAGCCGAACGGGCCAAAGAACGACTTGATTCGCCCGGAATATATCGACCCTGAAGCCCTCGTTGATGTCGACCTCGAAGGCTACGACGTCGTCTTTCTCGCCAATGTGAAGACTCTCACAGACCTGGCCCTGAGCCGCTTGAAGACCTATGCAAACGAGGGGGGGACGGTCATCTTCACCCTGGGTGATCAGGTCAATAAATCCTTCTACAATCAAAAGCTCTACGCCAAAGGTAAAGGCTTGTTCCCCGTCCCCTTAGACGACATTGACGGCCGAGCCGACGCCGCCACGAGCACCGACAAAGCTAGAGAGTGGGAGCTTGAAATTGTCGACTCCAACTATCCTCCTCTCAAAATGTGGACCGAGAAAGAGATGGTCAAGTGGCTCAAGTATCCGAGCTTTTATCGGGTCTTCCAGATTGATCGTGAAGCTGCTAAGGAGGCGAAGTTTCGTGTCCTGGCCGATTTTATTCCTAGGGCCCTTGCCGACGACTCTGTCGAAGACAAAGAGAATCAAGGCCAAGCCGGGCCAGCTCTGGTCGAGAAGAGCTACGGCCGAGGCACTTGCATGGCCTACCTTACGACCGTCGACGCCGATTGGAACCGGGCCCCAGCCTTTGACGTCTTCTACGTCCTATTCTGGCGCGAAATTCTTCTTCACCTCAGCCTGACCCGAGAACCGAGGCGTCACTTCGCTGTCGGTGAGGTCTTCGAAGAGCTGTTGAGCCAGAAGGAATACTCACCGGAGGTGAGGATTACGAGGCCGGATGGTCAACCGACGATCCAGAGCCCCCAGGCTTTGAAAGACAACACGAAGCAGTTCCGGCTGCGCTTTGATAATACTCAGCTACCAGGCATTTATACGGTCGACTTCGGGCCCACTGCCCAGAAGAAACCGATCTACTTTGCCGTGAACATTGACTCCAGAGAAGGCGACCTGACAACCTTTGATACGAAGGATCTGGACAAGGCGTTGACCGGGGTCAAAATTGAGGACATTGGCGCCGATAGCATGGACAAGTGGCTCGCCGAGAACAGCGGGGAGGGGAGCATCGATGAATATTGGCGCTACTTCCTCTACGCCGCGATCGCGCTGCTCGTTCTAGAATCTGTTTTAGCCATGCTATTTGGACGGAGAAGACAATGATGGAAACAATCTTGAGTGCGTTTTCTCCCGACCTGCTCCTCGCCGCAGGAGAAACTGGCCAGAGAGTCGTTTTGCGCTGGGGTAACTCCTATTCATGGGGATGGATTGCGGTTGCGATGGCCGCCATCGTGTCCTTCTCGGCGGCGATGTATCTGCTCGAGCCCAAGGTTCGCAAAGGCTTCGCGAAGTTCGGCTTGTTCTTCTTAAGGGCCGCCATTTTCCTCTGCTGCGCCTTGATCTTGCTCAACCCTATTGAGACCACCGAAGACGTGAAGTATCGCGATGCTCACACATTGGTCGTCATTGATAAGTCATGCTCTATGGAGGTTGAAGATCGCTATGAAGAAGGCGATTTCACAGCCGCCCTCGGTGAAGTGACCGGGCAGAGCTACTTCCAACTCCGCGAAGCAAGCCGGCTCAAGCGTGTGCAACGAGCGCTGTCCAATCAAGAGTTGGGCTTTCTCAAGAAGCTCCGAGAGAAGAATGAAGTTCGAGTCTTTAGCTTCGATTCAGACTTTGAGCGGATTTCAAGGCTGCGGCAGCTTGACTCAGAGGCGAAGAAGCTCACCGAAAGTGACAAGAAGGCCTCGATTGAAGAGCTGAAGAAGCTCATTAACGAAGGCGCGGCCATCGAGGCGATTAACTCGCTGAAGCCCGACGGCCTGTCGACCTCTGTGGGAGATTCGCTTAACAAGATTAAGAGGAAGCTTCGAGGCGAGAAGATCACCTCCGTCATTCTCTTCTCAGACGGCCGTCAAAACGCTGGAAGCTTGGATCCTATTGAAGAGTCGACCAACTTTGGTCGTCGCCGCATTCCGATCTATACGGTTGGTGTCGGTGATCCTCGGGAAGCCAAAGACCTTGAAGTCGATAACTACCAGATTCCTAAAGTGACTATCGCCGGCGACCAAATCACCGCAGAGTGCACCGTCAAAGCCAAGGGTTTTGAAGAGCCTGTTGAGGTTGAGGTCAAGCTGAGCTTTCGCAAAAAGGGCGAGGTGGAATGGCAGGAGATTCAGAGTAAGAACATCACCGTCGGGGGCGATCAGCGCGAGCGCGTGGTCCGCTTTCGCGCCAAGCCAACAGAGCCTGGCAGCTATGACACCATGGTCGACGTGGCCCAGCAGCCGACCGAGAAGACCTACGACAACAACAAGGCGGAGCGCCCGATTCGGGTGATTGATAAGCGGATTAAGGTCCTCTATATCGATGGCTATCCTCGTTGGGAGTATCGTTACCTCAAGAACGCGTTGATTCGCGATAAGTCGATGGACGCTCAAATCTTGCTGCTCTCCGCCGAGCCAAACTTTCCTCAGGAAGCGACTCGTGGCTTGCCAAGGCTACGCCGCATTCCGACTCGGAAAGAGTTGTTCGAGTATCACGTCATTATCCTTGGGGATGTGAACCCTGAGGCGAAGTGGCCGTCGACCAATCAAAATGTCTTCCAAACAGACTTCTGGAAGAACCTCACGGAGTTTGTTGGGGAGTTCGGAGGCGGCCTCTTGGTGCTCTCCGGGGAGAGAGACTTGCCCCGACGCTTTAAGACCAACCCGATCGCCAAGGCGCTCCCTGTTGTGATTGATGGGCGCCGGAATACCAACGCTCGTTACACACAGATCTTCTATCCAAACTTAACACGGACGGGAATCAAGAGTCCTTTGATGCGCCTCGACCCCGACGAGCAGCTCAATAAGCTTCTCTGGCGTCCGAATGGCCAGGGTTTGCCAGGCTTCTTTTGGTATGAGAGAACGATCAAGGCCAAGCCTTTGGCCCGCGTCTTAGCGATTCATCCGACGGAGAGCAATGAGCACGGCAATTATCCTCTCTTCGCGTGGCAGCACTATAAGAGCGGCACGGTGTTTTGGTCTGGGGTGGATAGCACATGGCGTTGGCGTGCGGGGGTCGGCGATAAGTTCACCTACCGCTTCTATGGTCAGATCATTCGCTTCTTGTCCCATGGTCGCTTCCAGAGGTCGAAGCGCTTTTTTATTACGACGGATAAACCTGAGTACAACATCGGCGAAGACGTCCGAATCACGGCGCGTATTTACAACCAAGACCTTGAGCCCGAGAAGAAGGCTCAATGGCCGGCGCAGATCGAGGTTGTCTCTGAAGGGACGACGGAGAAGATCACCCTGGGCCTTGTCGATGGCAAGCCTGGGCGCTATGAGGGCGTTTACCGGGTGAATGCTCCCGGGGAGTATCTGGCGAGCTTGGAGGTCAATGATATTGGCGCGAGCGATGAGGTCGCCCCACGGCGCTTCAAAGTGACCTTGCCTTCGGCGGAGAAGCTTGAGACTCGCATGGACGAAGTGGTGCTCAAGAAGATCGCTGAGAAGAGCGGCGGGAAGTTCTTCCGTCTGTCACAGGTCAGTGAGATCCCCGACTTGATTAAGAGTCAGCGGGAGAGCATTCCAACGTCCTCCTTCGATAGGACGCTCTGGGACTTGAAGCCAAGGATGGACTGGTTGATTCCCTACCTCTTGCAGATCATGTTGGCGATCTTGATCCTTGAGTGGATCGGCCGCAAGGTTATTCGCTTGATGTAGAGTTTGGCCCTAGAAATTCACTGAACGAAAAGAGCGCCCGCTGTGGGGCGCTCTTTTTTTACAAGGAAGGAAAAGACAAGGACTCAATCACTCTTCGCTTCAGAATCTTCGGCCTTTTCCAAATTTTATCGGGCATTGGTCGCCTGGGTAAATAGATCACGGTCTTGGTTATGACGCATGTGACTCTTCCCTCTCTCCATAGTAGAGGGTTCTTGAAAAGTCTCAATAGGAAATCAAATTTGTCTCTGTGGGTCCTCTCAAGCATTCTCAAGTTCTAGGCTAAGAGAAATCAAATTTCCCTCAGATCTCTTGACGACTTGGCAGTAAGGAGCGAGGCTTCGGGAAGCGTTTTAGGTAAATGTTCAGGCTGGATTGGCAAATGCTGGGGGGCCTCGATAAGATGAACGGGCAGCGCTGTGACTTGGAGACTGACGATGAGCGACACCAAAATCTATCCCACGACTTATCTGGATTTACCTTGTTCCGATGGCCTACCCATGGGTGAGACCGAAGCTCATGGCCTTGAGATGAGTGAGTTCTTGCGGGATATTCTCAGAGATCTCTATGCCGACAATCCCATGGTCTATGTGGCCTCCAATAATTTTGTCTACTACGATCCAAGCGATGTAAAAAAGAGCGTTTGCCCTGATTGCTACGTGATCAAGGGCATTGAAAAGCGCCTTCGGGACAGCTACCAAGCTTGGGCAGAAGGCGGCGCTTTGCCTTGCCTGATCTTTGAGTTGACCAGTCATAGCACTTGGCGCTCTGATGTTGTCTTCAAGCGACGCCTCTATCAATCGTGGGGCTGCCATGAGTATTTTCTCTATGATTTAACGGCGGATAAACTCCCAGGACACTTGCTGGCCTATCGTCTACAGAACGGGGTCTACCAGGAGATCGAATTCAATTCCCAAGGCCGACTATGGAGCGAAGAATTACAATTGGAATTGGGGCACTATCAGGGACATCTAAGATTTTTCAGACCTGGGTCGGAGCAGCCCATCGCCACTCGATTTGAAAAGGTTCAGGAACAAAAGGCTCTCGCCAGGGAACAGAGAATTCGTGCAGAGCAGGCCGAGCTAGAACTCGAACGAGAGCGAACGGCAAGAGACCAGAAGCAAGCTGCGCTTGAGGAAGAAAATAGACGCTTGAAAGAGGAAGTGGCCAGGTTAAAGAAGGATACTTAGAGGACCTCTCGATAAGAGGCAGATAGGGGCTTTAGGCACAGTGTTCAAGCGATCACGGCTGTCAGACAAAGTGAAGCTTGTCGACTATGAAGATCGTCTGAGGTCAGAAGATGTTCTTGTTTAAACACTCCCCTGGGTCAGATGGTCTGGAGTCTGTTCAAGGGGGACTCTTAAGAGATTTCAAAGCTCCCTGTCGACGATCACTCCCTTCCCAGGCATGATCATGCCTCTCTGGTATCTTAGCGAGGATCAGAGACAGTCTGGGACCTTCTTAAAGGGCGACTATGGATCAGGAGATACGAGAGCTAGAGCGACGCCTCGAGTTGAACGCTGAGGATAAGAGTGTTCTGGGGCGACTGGCGGATGCCTATCGCCGTCGAGGCGAAGAGCGGCGGGCCTACAAGCTCTATTGGAAGTCCGGCATGTTAGCGGCGGGGGCTGCCGAGGCCGTGGCTTTGGCCAAAGACCTGGCGACTCGGCAGCAGCCCTGGCTTGAGGATTGTATCTTTGCTCCTGGTACGAGGATGCAGCGAGTCTTGCTTGGCGATCATCCTTGGAAGTGGCCAGAGCGCTGGCTTAGGGCGGCGATGTTAAGCACCTTGCAGCGCCCTATCTTCGCGTTGAAGTTTAAGAACTTTCGCACCTACACCATTCCCGATGGGGCGCCATTGTTTCCGATTCACAGTCTTGAATTGAACGCTGTAGTCTTTGAGACTCAATCATCACTGGCCCAATTCCGTCGTTGGAGCTGCGTGGAGCGGTTGGATATCGGGAAATACGGCCCGGTTAACGACGAGATTCATCATTTAAGAGATTGGGATCAACTCAGAGATTTGAGCCTCCATGAAAACAGGGAGATGAACGACAAGGCCTTTGCTGAGCTTCCCAAATGGCCGACGATTACGCGTTTGAACTTAGCGAAGACCAATGTGAGCTCTGA
>JARGOJ010000009.1:0-3673 GCA_029210225.1 Planctomycetota bacterium | reverse complement strand
AGGTCATAGGCCTGCTCCCCAGCTACCCGAACTTGAAGCATCTCGAACTCTCTCATCTGAGCTTAGGCCAAGCCAATTTCTTAGAGTTGCGGGACTGTCCCCTTGAGTCGTTGGCCTTGCGTTACGCTCATTTGGACAACGGGGTTTTCTCTGATATTGTTCAGTTTAGGGGTCTTAAAGAACTGCAATTGACTGGCTTGTCTATTGGGGACGAGACTTGCAAATTGCTGCAAAAATTACCGTCTCTTGAGCGCCTGAGCCTGAGTTCCACGAAGATCTCGAACCAAGGATTCTTTTGGCTTGGACCGCTATCAGAGCTAAAGCATCTCGACCTCTCCCAAACTCAGATCAACGGCTCAGCCCTTGAAGCGCTCTCAGCGTTTCCTAAGCTTGAATCTTTGGATTTGAGTGAGACGCAGACGAAGCCAAAACAGCTTCGGTTCTTAGAAGGAACTTCATTGAAGACGCTGATGCTTCGAGGTTTGAAGCTCAAGCCCCAGAACGTCGACATGCTCGCGGAGATGAAGTCTCTGAAGACCCTCTCGCTTTGGGGTTGCGGCCTGACGGACGAGCAGTTACACCATCTCAAGGGGGCTCTCCCTCAAGTCTCTTTCATTACCTAAGGCCGAACGCTCATGACTCAGCAAGAACCCAATTGGCATCCCCTTAAAAACAAAACACTCCTCGAACAGTTGGAGTGGTCCAGCGATGGCCTGAAAGCCGTCGTCTCTCACGCCCGCTTACTCGCCTGTGAGCTTGGACTCCATGCTGTTAACGCCGAGCACATCATCCTGGGTATCCTAGAAAAAGCGCCAGAGAGCGAGGCAAGCAGGGCTTTACTCGGGCAAAGCGTGACCTCGGAGTCGGTCTTGGCTTACGCCAAGAGGGTGGCTGGAGACTCGACCTTGAAAGAATGGCGAGGCGATTGGTTGCACCCGGATATCGATTTGGATGGCGGCGACTTCTTCGAGTTCTCTGAGGATTCCGATAGCAGCGAAGAGTTCACCCCCGACATGCTCTATCGCATTCTCTGGCTCTCCGAGGGGGCGCAGGCCCGGCTGGCGGAGATCGGTGTGGCTAAGGCCTCATGAAGCTCTGGCGACGTTTTAAGCGCTGGTATCGGCGCCCTTTTCGACGCCGGAAATTCGCTCAGGTCTCCCTTTGTCCTGTGGAAGAGTCGGCCTTGGATGCAGCGCGATTCGCCATCATTCTGCCGACCTATAACCGCTTGAATTACATAAAACAGGGTCTTCCATCTTTGCTCAAGGCAACGGAGGACGTGGATTGCAGCGTTCTGGTTTGGAACAATGCATCGAGCGATGGCAGCAAAGAATGGCTCGATTCGCTCTCCGATCCGCGATTGACGGTGGTTCATCACGACAGCAATATCGGTATCAACGCCCTGGCCAGGTCCGCCGCCATGACCTCTGGGACTCATCTTCTTCAAGTCGACGACGATGTGCTCTATTTCCCTCCCGGCTTTTTAAGAGAGCTACTTCGAGCTTATTTGTCGGTTCCTGGGATGGGCTATTTAGGGACGAATGTCATTCACGATGAGTTTACGGATGGAGGTCGACCGCCGCTTTGGAGGTCGGTGAGAGTGCGTCACTCAGAGTCATTGACGATCGATTACGGAGCTGTCGGGGGTTGGTGTACGCTGACAGACCGAGCGCTCTATGATTCTGTCGGCGGCTTTATCGAGAAGCCTGGAGAGACCTATTTTTGGGCTGATTTAGATTACTACCGGAAGGTTGGCGCGCTCGGGCGAAAGCGCGGCGTCTTGTTTAATCAGAGGGTTTATCACGCGTTTCGAGTGGCGCTCGATGCAGAAAACGCGCAAGCTTTCGATAAAACTCGCGCGCAGCGGGATCCGGAGGGGCGGATGACAGGGGTCAAGGTCGAGTCACAGGAGTTCTGGACGGCCTTTCGCCAGCGTTATGGGTCGTTTTAGACCCTGGAACGCTACTTCATCTCTTTCATAACGATTTCAAGGGCGTCTCGAATGCCGATTTTGGCGGCGCCGAACTCTGTGTCACCGGCAAATTCGACATTTGTCGCGACGTGTCCAACGAGAACGGCTTTTTTGTGGGTTGTCAGCTCGATTTTGACGTAGTTGAGCTTCAGGTTGACTTCGAGCACCTTGATCTTGGCGATTTTCTCGAAGGGCACGTTGATCTTGAGCTTGCCGCCGTCTTTGCGGACTTCAATTTCAGTTTTTCCGGCTCCTGAGGAGAATAGAGAGGACCCAGCCCGGGAGACAACCTCTGTGATGACTGTCTTTTTCTTATTCTTCTCGGTGACGGTTGCGCTGAATTTTTTCTTCTTCTTGTCTTTATCTTTGTCTTGAGCGAGGACCATTGGAGATGCGGCGGCGAGGCCGAGTGTGATTGTGAGAAGGGTGACCAGAACCTTGTTCATGGCATTTTCCTTTGTCGAATGTTCGCTGTGGGCTGATGAGACGGTCAATATATATCATCTGATAAATTGAATTCGATTCTCAGACCTAGAAATCATCGCGAAAGTTTCTGAGATCTTCGAGACTTCCTTGTGAGAGATCTGAAATTCCTTCCTGAGAATCGGCTATCATAGAAACGAGTTTTTCAGGCATCTCATTCAAATCATTATTTGCGAAGAAGAAGGAGGAAAGGACCCTTGGACGGAGTTGAGTATATCGTTGGTGGAACCGCAGGGATTGCGGCGATGGCGAGCACACTTTTTCTACGGCATTATTTTCGGCCTTTAAGAGCCTTTGCGGTCCCGGTCCTTCGCTATCGCATGATCGGCCCACCTCTCGCAGGATCCCCCTTTAACTCTTTGCGAGTGACGGGCCCGGCCTTTCAGCAGCACCTCGATTACATCGCTCGTCGTGGTTTTCGCCTTGTCACCCTCTCCGAAGCCCTAGAGAACATCGGGAATCGGGCTTTCCTCGAATCGAAGCCTGTCGCTTTAACCTTCGATGGGGCTTATCAAAACCTTGAGCGCTATGTTCTGCCCGCCTTGGAAGAGTATGGCTATAAGAAGATAACAGTCTTCATCGCCAGCGATGGCATCGACCAGGACAACAGCTATGAAACTGGTGGCCGAGGACGTCCGGAGCCCATGATGGGTCGCAAAGCTCTCCGGGAGATGGCCAACATGGGGGTCGAGATTGGCTCCCTGGGTCGTCGATCCCTCGACCTTTCCCGCCTACCCCACCAAGAGCTCCTCGAAGAACTCAAAGAATCCCGGCAAAAACTCGGAGAGATCTCAGGCAAGGAAGTGAAGCTCCTGTCCTATCCAAGGGATGCGCAAATCAGCCACGCTGAACTCATCTTGAAAAAGGCCGGCTACGATTACGCCGCTTGGATCAGCCTGCAAGGCCTCTTAGAACGAGAGAGCCTGGCCTTCCGCCTGCCTCGCTATCCCCTGAGCCGTAAATCAAAGCTCATTGAAATCGCCCTGATCCTGTCGGGACGCTTGGTTTAGTCAAATCCTGAGCAAACACCAAATCCTGGGCAAACACAGGGTCTGTCATCCGGATACATCGCCTGGATGCCCGGTTTTTATACCCTGTGGTCGAACATGAAACGTAGACGAACAGCAAATCCCGGGCAGACAGAGGCCGGGCGCCCGTGGTCTGGCATCAATAGTGTTCGGCAAGGTTCTTGCTAAACTTTATTTGTTAGTCGTCATC
>JARGOJ010000856.1 GCA_029210225.1 Planctomycetota bacterium | reverse complement strand
GCTCGGAACCTTCGCCTTAATCTTTGTCAGTCGGTAATAACGTTGATCGTCTGGCGAATTGAGCTCTTCGACGCTGACTTCATTCCGAACTCCTTCAAGGGTTGATTCATGAAGAACGATCTCATCGCGCCCCGCCAGTCCTTCGCCCTTTGCGGCGTGTTCAAGAATGCGACCGGCGAGGAGATCGTACAGGCGGTATTTAGGATCGCCGACGCAAAGGCGTTGACCAACTCCGCTCGCCAAGCTCACCTTAATACCAATGTCTCCAACGTTCTCTTCCTTGAGGCACTCTTTGGAGAGGAGGACGATGGCTCGGCGCATAGCGACAGCGGCTGCGCACGCTCTGATTCCGGAATCGTCGTTGAGCCAGCACGTCATCGCGTCGCCACTGAATCCGACGACGCTCCCACCGAAGCGGTGAATTTGCTCAATCAGACAGTCGTAGACTTGATTGAGCCAGTGGGTCATCCGATCGGCACCCTGCAAGGTCCCGTGTTCGGTGACAAATGCTTCCGTTAGCTTTGTGTAACCAGAAATATCGACAAAGAGAGTTGTCCCCGGAGATTTCGAAGCGAGGTCCTTCGACCCAATGAGGGCAATCCTCCGGTCGACGGCGATGTACGAGCTAAGACGTTTGATAAACAAGGCATGTTTCCCAATGCATGGCGAGGCACGCAATGTAGCAAGCTTTTCAATGACGAGGAAGATCTGCCTCTGTGGTCTTTCTTCGGTTTTTCGGGCCCGGGGTTCAGGAACCACTGCCAAAAAGCGATAGAGAGCTTATAACATTCTACCAATGCTTGGGGACCATCATGAAAAGAGTCATCATCGCCGCCTTTGCGAGCGCTGTCATCATGTTTGTATGGGGATTCTTATGGTGGGCCGTCTCCCCTTTCCCTCACATGGCCTTGAAATCGGTTCCCAACGAGGCTCGTTGGTTGAACTCTGTGCGCCAGGATATCCCAGAAAGCGGCGTCTATATTTTCCCATGGATGCCCGAAGATCACAGCGATGCCACCGCGCAAGAAGCCTTTCTCCAGTTGCATAAGACCGGACCAATCGGGATGGTTTTCGTCCGCTCCAAGGGCTTTGACCCGATGGCTCCCTCGGTGATGCTCTCCGGGTTTCTTCACTTTCTACTATCGACGATCATGGTTGGCTTTTTGTTGAAGAGCTGCCTGAGCAGTATGAATACTTACTTTAAGCGCTGCGGATTCGTCATGGGATTTGGGCTCTGCGCAACTTTCTTTTGCCATCTTTCCCTGCCCGTTTGGTTCCATCATGACTGGTCCTTTTGGCTCGTCGAAGCGGCCTACGGCTGCACCGCCTGGTCCTGGGCGGCCTTCGTGATGGCAGCGATTATTAAGCCACCAGAGTCCAACCAAGGCTAGTTCTCTTTTGCCTATGTCAGCATCTAAATAGAAGCGGGTTATTGACCGTTTGGTCTAAATATCGACAATGCGTGCTCAGGAGGACCCCGCCATGACCACGACGATGCCGGCAACCGCGAATTCCGATTTGGATACCGCGATCAATGCCCTTAAAGAAAAAAAAGACGCTTTCGCAGCCCTCGACCTCAACGCTCGCATTCAGTTGCTTGATGAGATTATTGCTGGCGTGATCGCCATTGAAGAGGATTGGGTTCGCGCTGCCTGCAAAGCCAAAGGCCTCGATATTAACAAGAGTGGCGCCGGCGAAGAATGGCTCGCTGGACCTATGGCGATGCACCGAAACCTTCGCTTGCTCAAACAGAGCCTGATCGACGTTCGCGATCACGGAACTCCTCAACTCCCCGCCAATTCTGTGCGCGTCCACTCCAACGGACAAACCATCGTGAAGGTCTTCCCAGCGGACTTCTATGACAAGCTACTATTCAAAGGCTTCGTCGCCGAAGTTTGGCAGCAACCTGAAGTCACCCCTGAGAACCTCCCGCAAAATATGGCGGTGATCTACCAAGGTGAGCTCCCCCCAGGAAAAGTCTGTTTGGTTCTAGGCGCCGGGAACGTTTCCAGTATCGGTCCCCTTGATGTCATTTACAAAATGTTCGTCGACAATGAGCTCTGCATCCTAAAGATGAACCCGGTCAATGAATACCTGGGTCCCTTGTGGGAAAAGGCCTTCAAAACATACATCGACAAAGGTTTCCTCCGCGTCGTCTATGGCGCCGCCCAAGTCGGAGACTACCTCTGCAAACATGACGATGTCGATTCAATTCACATCACCGGATCTGACAAGACTCACGATATTATAGTTTGGGGGCCACCGGGGGACGAGCGCGAAGAGCGCAAGAAGAACAATAACCCCGTCAACTCCAAGCCAATTACGAGCGAGCTTGGCAATGTAAGCCCCGTCGTGATCGTGCCTGGGCAATGGTCGGCGGCGGACATTCAGTTTCACGCCACCAACGTCGCCAGTATGCTCGCAAACAACGGCTCCTTTAACTGCAACGCCGCGAAACTACTTATTCTCCATGAAGACTGGGCTCAACGAACGGAGTTCATGGACGCCTTACAAGCGGTCCTGAAGAGCTTGCCTCCTCGAAAGGCATACTATCCCGGCGCTGGCGATCGTTATAAGTCGTTCACCGAGGAATATTCAGAGACGGCTGTAAAGCTTGGAGCAGAAGCCGAAGGCGTCCTACCTTGGACCCTCCTGCGCCACGCTGATTCCAAAAACACCAAGAACATGTGCTTTACGACCGAGGCGTTCTGCGGTGTCCTAGCTGAGACAACCCTACCAGGCGCCGACGCCGCCGAGTTTCTAGACAACGCGGTTGAGTTCTGTAACAACACCGTTTGGGGCACCCTCAACGCCTGCATCATTGTTGATCCAAAAACCGAGCAGAGCGATAAGGTCCACAAGAGCTTGGAGAAGGCAAAAGAACTCCTTCGCTACGGCACAATAGGCATCAACCACTGGCCCGCTCTCGGTTATTGTTTAGCAAGCACACCCTGGGGAGCCTTCCCAGGTCACACCCTCGAAGATATACAGAGTGGCATTGGCGTTGTTCACAACACCTACCTCTTCAATAAGTCGGAAAAGACTGTGATTAAAGGTCCCTTCCGTCTCTCGATTCTCGACCCAGTCCCCCCTTGGTTCGTGACCAACAGCCGCACTCACATCACAGCTCGTAAACTCACGAAGTTCGAGGCGGCTCCGAGCCTGTTCAAATTGCCCGGAATCGCTGTTTCAGCCGCTTTAGGTTGAGTCGAGATCGCAGGACCTCAAGCTCATGACAGATCAATTTCGAGAACTCCCCTTCAAAGTGGATATGGCGGGGATCATCGAAATTTTGGGCTGCTCGCTCTACTCGCGGCGAGACACTGCGATTCGGGAGCTTCTACAAAATGCTCACGACGCCATCGCACGTCGTCGCTCAACTGAGCTTTCTTTCATCGGTCGCATCGAAGTCCGAAGCTCCAAAAAAGACCAAACTCTCAGCATCATTGATGACGGCATCGGAATTAGCATCCAAGATGCCGAAGAATACCTCGGAACTCTTGGTCGAGGGCTCTCTGGGATACTCAAGAAGAAGCTCAATAAGACCCATGGAAAAGACCGTTCTTCAATCATTGGTCAATTCGGAGTCGGGCTCTTTTCTGGATTTCTTCTCGCCGACAAGATCGTCGTTGAGTCTCGGAAGAGCCTCACTGAAGACGCTGTATACTGGGAAGCCGGAGCAGGAACTAAGATCTCTGTCGGAATTGGTTCTCGTGAAAAACTCGGGACGACCGTGACGCTGCACCTCAGCGATGAACACGCTCATTGGTGCGAAGAAGAGCGACTTAAAGAGGCCGCTAGACACTACGCCGATTTTCTTCCCGTCCCAATCTATCTTAATGATTCAAAACGCCGCCTCAACGTCATGACACCCTCCTGGTTCGAGTCCTCTCCCGACGAAGAAATGGTGTCCATTGAAATCGAACAACGCTTTGACGACCATCCCCTCGACGTCATCATTGTTCAATCGGAGCGCCCAAAAATTCGCGGCGCGATTTACATTACCCAGCGCCGCGCCCCTGGATTTTCTGGACGTCCTCTCGTCACTGTGACCGTTCGCCGAATGGTGCTCTCAACTCGATTGGATGGACTCTTCCCTCAATGGGGTTCATTTTTTAGAGGCGTCTTGGAGCTGCCGGAGCTTCAGCCGACCACAAGCCGAGAAGATCTCATTCGTAATGAAGATTTCGAGGCCGTCAAAATAAAAATTGAATCACTCC
>JARGOJ010000855.1 GCA_029210225.1 Planctomycetota bacterium | reverse complement strand
AGAGGCGCTCCAAGCGTTCATGGATATTGACGTAGAACCGGGCTCGAATGAGTTCTTTCAATTTGCCGGGACCTTGTTGAAGAACAATCGAAGTATCCAAGGGCTCGCCTGGGCTCCGCAGGTGAAGTCGGAGGACCTTGCCGATTTCTTGACGAAGCGTCGGCTGAAGCGCCCTAAATATGCCCTGAAGAAAGCGACTGACAAGGGCTTCAGGCCGGCTGAATTGAACGCTGAACTCTATTTTCCAATACGTTTTGTCACGACCCTAAGACGCAAGAATCGCGCCGAAGGTTTGGACCTTGGCTCGAACTCCCAATTGCGAAAATCTCTTCTTGAAAGTCGTGACACTGGAAAAATCAGGTTCGAGTCACCCTCAGGCCTCCTGCCTCAAAACAAAAATAGAGGTGGAATTCTCTTGGTAGTCCTCCCCGTTTACCACGGCAAGGCCATTCCAAAAACACAGGTTGAGCGTCGTGGCAAGTTTCGTGGATTTGTCCTTGGGCTCTTTCGCATGAACAGGGTCCTTGTGGAGGTGATTAGCAGAGAGGAGCGGAAACAATTCGAGATCACGATCATGGGGCAAGGCGGAGGATTCGTTGAGACGGTGGTCTTCAAGAACATCATCAAGGATGTTCATGATCTTCGCTGGGAGAGCTCCTTAACAGCGGGCTCGCGAGCTTGGCTCACCCGCATTCGTCCCTCCGACGCATACTGGCAAAGAAACAGCGCTTACGTCAGTCGTTTTGTACTCCTCGGTGCATTGATGTCTGGCTTCTTTCTGAACGCGTTTCTGCTCATCTTCGCCGGGCGAAACTCCCGCGTTGAACGTCTCGTTCAAGAGCGGACGGTCGAACTTTCACAATCGAACCTATTTCTCGACTCCCTCGTCGACACTATCCCCGACGCCATCATTGCCCGGGATGCCTCGAATGGCCAATTCGCGCTGTTGAATAAGGCTGGTGAGGATCGCCTTGGGCAGTCCCAATTCCGACTCAACGGCAAGACAATGAACGACGTGCTTCCCACGGACGAGGCCTCTCGAAGCCGGGAGCAAGATCGCCTAGTGCTCAGCGAGCAGAAGCTCCTCGATATCGCTGAGGAACCATACCAATCCGCTGAAGGCAAGCGCTTCGCACGAACTCGCAAGGCGCCCATTTTCGGCCCGGACGGACAAGTGCGTTATCTCCTTTCCATCTCCACGGACATTACAAAAGAGCGGGAGATTCGGGCAGCATTGGAAGAGTCGAAGGACCGCTATGCAGCTCTTGTAGAACTGGCTCCCGATGCTTTTGTCATCGTCAATTTGGCGGGAATCGTTCTCATCGTGAATTCCAAGTCGGAGGAGCTTTTCGGATACAAACGCGCAGAGATTTTGGGCCAGGATGTCTCCAGCCTTTTTCCAAGAGAAGAGGTCAAAAAGTCAAAATGGTTGCTTCATGAGGGCTCGGACCTAGCCCCACAAGAGGTCGTGGGGCGTCACAAAGATGGTTCACTGCTACCCTTGGAGCTGACCCTGGGCTCCATTGAGAATATTGATGAGCGCCTGCTTGTCGGTGCCTTTCGCGACACCCGGATGCGCAGGAAAGCCGAAATCGCTGTTGCGCAGCTGCAGGAAATTCATCACAGAGTGAAGAACAATTTGCAGATTGTTCTAAGCTTGCTCCGTCTTCAAGCTCGGCAGGTGAAAGACCCAAGGCTAGAGAGCTTATTGTCGGAGAGTGGAAGCCGAATCCAAGCGATGGCGCTGATTCATGAGCAACTCTATCAGTCGGAGACCGTCGACCGAATTCAGTTCGCCGAGTTCTTGAGGAGCCTGAAGGAGAAGTTGGTCCTCGCGTACGCTCGACAAGCGAAGAATCTTAAAGTTGTTTTGGATGAGGGCATCGAGCCATGGCTGCCGATTGATCGCTGTGTTCCAGCGGGCCTTATCGTTCATGAGCTGGTCCTAAACAGCTTTCTTCACGCCTTTCCCGACGACCGACCGGGAGAGATATTGATAAAGCTGAAAATTATTGACCAGGCGGTGATTGAGATTGAAGTCGCCGACGACGGAATTGGATTTCCTGCGGACAAGGACTTCCGTACTTCTGATTCTCTTGGTTTGCAACTGGTTAACGACCTAATTGAACAGTTGAAGGGGGAGATTCATTTAGAGGTCGATGGGGGCAGCCGTTTTATCGCACGGTTCCCCATGAATCCAAACGGACAAAAATCTTAAGCGAGGGAGCAAAACTCATCCTCGTCTGTTCGTTCAACCTTATCAAGTGAAGTCGTAGTCGCCGTCTTCTTCCGTCTCATCAACCTCAATACCAAACTCTCGCGCCTTGGATCGATCGAGTTCGGCATCCTCTTCCTGACCGAGACTCTCATGGGCCAGAGACCGGCGATAATAGGCGAGGGCATGCTCTGGGTCGATTTCGAGGGCTTTGGAGCAGTCTTCGATGGCGCGAGTCGCGTCGCCGTTCTCCAACCATACCGCAGCTTTTCCAAGGTGGGCGTCAACGTTTTCTTCATCTAAACGACAGGCCGCTTCAAAGTCATCGGCCGCAGCTCCGAACTCGCCAAGCTCGCAAAAGGCTTCACCACGACCGACGAGGGCATCGGAGTCCTCGGGGTCGAGGGCAATTCCGCGAGCAAAATCAGCGAGGGCTCGGGCCGGCTGGCCGAGCTCTAGGTAAGCAAATCCCCGTCCAGTATGCGCGGCAGGGTCGTCCTGATCGAGGCTGATAGCGGCGTCGAAGTCGCGACGGGCCTTCTCGTGATTCTCCGCCCCCCCAAGTTCAAGGAAGATCCGGCCCCGAAACACATAGGCCTCGGCGTCGAAGGGGTCAGCTTCGATGGCCAGTCCAAGAATCTCTAAGGCTTGATCGCTCTTCCCCGCGACGTGGAAAGCCCAACCCAGCCCAATTGTTATTCGAGCGTCGCTGGTATCCAATTCCTGAGCCTTCAGGAAATCTTCAATCGCTAATTCGCCAAGCTCAAGGTCGACGAGGACCCAGCCCCGGCCATAGTGCCCGTCAACGAGGTCGTCTTGCAGGGTTAAGGCTCGGTCGAAATCCCGTCGAGCTTCTTCTAATTTCCCCCGTTCGTATCGAGCTTCAGCCCTCGTCAAATAGGCAGTTGGGTCGTTTGGGTCTAGGTTAAGTGCATGTTCCAAGTCGTCGTAGGCTTGGTCGTCCTCGTCGCATTCAAAGAGGGACACGGCGCGTTGAATACGGGCCTCGATGTTGTCGGGGCGAACATCTAAGACCCGGGTCAGCTCGGTCACGGCGCGGTTGTCATCTTCGAGGTCGTGGTAAACCGCGGCGAGGGTGAGCCGCGCATCGTAACAGTCGGGATCGAGGGACACAGCCCGCTGTAAATCTTCCAGGGCATCGCTGAGGGCACCCTTAACCCAGCTAATTCGTCCTCGCAACTCTAGGGCTGGGACGAAAAAGGGGTCGGCGTCAATGCACTGATCGAGAAAAGCGCGGCTCTTTTCGGGCTGGTCGTAGAGGTGCTCAAGCAACGCGAGCTCGTAAAAAAGTCGCGGGCTATCAGGTTCGGTTGAGAAAATCTGACGGAGGTCAGTTCTCGCTCGCTCCGCGAGGTCGTCTTCTCCAAGCTTCATCGATTGTTTGGCGAGCAAACGGGCGCGGTGGATTCGAGCTTCAGTAAATTCGGGGTCTAGAATGATAATACGGTTTAAGTCTTTGAGCGCAGCGGCTTCTTCGCCGTCCTCAAGGAAACTGAGGGATCGTTCATAATAGGCTTCGGCGAAGTTCGGTTCGCAGGCAATCGCTTTATCCAAGTGCTTTCGAGCTTCTTGCCCGTCCCCCTGCTTGCTAAAGACCATGGCCAGATGCAACCACTTGTGAGGATCGGAGGGGTCGAGCTGAATGGCTTGTTCCAGGCTCTCCCGAGCTTCAGGATCATTCGTGTCGTTGGCTAAGAGGACAAGGCCTTTGACTGACAGAACTTCAGGATTATTCGGCGCCAACATCAAGGCTCGGTCGACATCCGCGAGCGCTCGCTCTAACTCGCCCATCTCTTTGAAAATGAGGGCTTTGTGAATCAGCGCGAGCACCGCGGTTTCGACCTGCTCGGCTTCGGCTGCCAAGGTCAAATCTTCGATCGCCCCATCAATCTCACCCGTCGCTGCTTTGAGTTCTCCTCTGTGCTGTAAAAGCGCCAAATCACTCGGTTCGAGGGTGTAGGCTCGCTCGACATCTTCGAGGGCGCGGGGATACT
>JARGOJ010000854.1:2021-4260 GCA_029210225.1 Planctomycetota bacterium | reverse complement strand
CTAAGCACGGCAAAATCTATCAAGGCGACTTAACACAAGAAAACGACCCTGATCCCTATCTTGTCTTGCCCCATGAAAAGATTGAACAGGCCTTACTGCAATACGCCCTAAGCACTGGAAAAACGACCCTCATACGCCCTGGCAAAGTCGTCGATGTCCTCACCGAAGCGGACACTATCACCGGGGTCCAATATCAATGTTCAGAGGGGCTGAAACAAGCTCGGGGGCGTTTAGTGGTCGCCTGTGACGGCTATCGCTCCGTCATTAGAGAGCGACTAAAGATTGAAGCGAAAGCCAAATTTTACGACCACGCCTACCTCGGTCTCGAAGCCGACCGTCCCCCTGGCTACCAAGACGCCATGCGCATTCATCTTCACAAGGACGGCGGAGTCCTGCTCATGCCACGCCCGGATCGAATTGGACTGGGCATTTTAGTCGAGCCCAAAAGCAGCGCCCATTGGCTGCAAATGAATGACAAAGAACTCAACGCTCAATTGACGACCAGGGTTCCAATACTCGCCGAGGTCAAGATCCATCGCCAAGGATCCCACGTTTACGACCTCGCCCGAGCCCACGCCGCAAAATACGTCGGCCATGGCGCCGTGATTATTGGTGACGCAGCCCACGTCACCAACCCCACCGCCGGGCAAGGGATGACTATGGCCCTCGGGGATGCAGGCGCCCTCGCCGACCTCATTGGACCGGCCCGGAATCTCAATCCAATTCTAAAAGAATTCGAAGCGCTTCAATGGCCCACGAATGAAAAAATCATTCGCAACTCCCATATCCTCGCCAAGCTCTACTCCCTCCGAGGAAAGCGTTGGGACTGGGTAAAAAAGCAATTCATTCGAGCCCTCGCCAACCCCTTTAGCCAATCTCTTGTCAATCCAATCGTTCGGCGTTTCCTCGTCAACAAAAAACAAATCAAAGCACATCCCCCAAAGCCCTCTCCTCTCCCTCTAGAAATGACCGCGAAGGGAATTCACCCATGACTGACAACCTCAATCCAGAGCTTACGAGCTTGCTTCGCCATTTCAAGCTGGATAGAACTTATGTTCAGGGCCAGGGCTCCTGGCTCACAGACAGCCTCGGACACAAAGTCCTAGACCTCTCCTCTCAATATGGCGCTTTGCCATTTGGCCACAATCCACCGGCTATTTGGCGCGCCATTGAGAGAATCAAACAAGAAAGCACACCGACCTTTGTTCAACCGTCCCGGCCTATCTTTGCTCAGAAGCTCGCCGCCAAACTGGCCATGCGAGCCCCGGTCGGGCGCCACCCTGGAGATTCAATTGTTTCCTTTTCTCAAAGCGGCTCCGAGGCCATAGAGATAGCTCTTCGTCTATGTCGCCTCAGTACAAAAAGGGCGTTGATCGCCGGAGCAAGCCGGGGCTATCACGGACATACACTCGGCGCCGCAGCCCTCAGTTGGCAAAGCGCTCAGCAACTTGACATTTCAGTGACTCCCCCGGGTTTTACCCATATTCCATGGAATGACCGAGACGCTTTGGAGACCCTCTTCATTGACCACGGATCTGAACTCGCGGCCCTGGTCTTAGAGCCTTTGCAGGGAGAAGGCGGAGTCTTTGAAGGATGCCCTGAATACTTTCACAGAGCCTATGAACTGTGTCACAAGCACGGCGCAAAATTAGTATTAGACGAAGTCCAAACGGGGCTTGGTCGCCTCGGTGAATTTCTTGGCGCCGACGTCTACAAACTGAAAGCCGATGTCATTGTGCTGTCGAAGGCGTTGGGAGGAGGGTTAGTGCCGCTAGCGGCGTGTATTGTTGGGAAAGAGGTATGGAGTGAAGACTTTGCCTTGAGCCATGGTTCGACCTTCGCGAATAACAACCTCGCCTGCGCCGTCGGACTGGCCGCGATTGAATTGCTTGACGACAATAACCAAGCCATATTGAAGAACGCCAGGGCGGTCGGACTTCAGATCAAAGAGCGGTTTCAAACTTTAAGGGATAAATACCCGGGAGTAATTTCTTCGCTTCGAGGGCGCGGGTGCCTCTTTGCCATTGAATTCGAAGCCATTTCTCCAGAGAGCTCTTTCCTAGCCCCCTATTTGTTCAAGACAGGGGGTTGGAATGCCCTGGTCGCGTCGTATCTGCTCAATGTGCATGGTGTCCGGGTCATTCCTTCCCTCGCTCACCCTCGCGCTTTACGTATTCAGCCTTCTCTAAACATTAGTTCGAAAGACCTCAAGCGAGGACTCGAAGCCCTTGAAACCTTA
>JARGOJ010000854.1:0-2011 GCA_029210225.1 Planctomycetota bacterium | reverse complement strand
ATGCAAGAGTGGGCTTGCCGCGTCGAAGCCCTCGTCAATGAGGACCTCCCCCAAGCACGAAGCCCGGTTGATTGCCGAACGCTAAGGCGAGCGATCCAGGCTTCCAAAGCGAGCCAAGCAGTCTCTGTCTCCAAAGAGCCCGGGCGCTTTGCTTTCCTCATTCACAACACCTGCCCAGAGGACCTTGTCGATACCAACCCTGCCTTGAAATCACTGACCCCCAGGGAACTAGAGTCTCTCTATCATTGGCTCTCCAATTTTCCGGGGCACGCGCCGCTTTGCTTTATGCCCTCTATCAGAGGCCACGACAACGCCGCCGCTCAAGGTTGGCTGCTTGGGCTCAGCCATACCCCGGAGTCGATGAGGCGCCGCCCTCAAAAAGCGCTGATAGACGACATTCAAAAAGCAGTGACAAGCGCTGAAGAGTTGGGGGCACAAGTCATTGGACTTGGCGCGTTCACTTCGATCATGACTGGAAATGGCTCCAAGGTGACCACGAAATCAGCCCTCACTACGGGGAGCGCATTGACCGTCGCAATGGCTGTCGACGGGTTGAAGCTCGCTTGCGATCGGATGGACGTCGACTATCGCCAAACCCGAGGATTAATCATTGGGCTGGGGGTCGTCGGATCAGCGGCGGCGATGGCCGCGTCAGAGTTTCTACCGGCTCTCATGCTTACTGGCAATCCGAAATGGCCAGAGCGTGAGTATTCCAAAGCTTTAACCCTCATGGACACAATCTATGCCAAGGCCGCGTCCAACATGAACTCCGGGCCTCAAGCAGGTCTCGCAAAGACCCTGCACGGAATGAGCCCGGGGCTGATCAATTTAGGGGACCGAGGGTTTCAACTACAACGGCGTCTTAAAGAAATCAGTCGTGGGCTAAGAGAGGAGCGTGGACCTGGGCTGGCCTTGGCACTCGCCTGGGCTTTCACAGCCTTGGGACACTATCCTCCACTCCAGTTCTCACCCCAACTCAGCGCTGTCATTCACGACGCTGAAGTCATTATTGCCGCGTCGAGCGCCGCCACTTCATTGATTGGTCCCCACGACTTACGAACAGGCGCGATCGTCTGCGATGTAGCCAAGCCAGCCGATGTATGCCGCTCGGTGATGGACATTCGAAACGATGTTTTAGTCTTCGATGGCGGTTTAGTTCGATATCCCGAGGCCATTTCATTTGGTCCAAACATGGGCTATGAGCCAGGCATCAACCTCGCCTGTTTAACTGAAACAATTGTCCTCGCCCTTGAGGGACACAGCTCGGGGACCTTTGGGGTCGGCCGCGGCCGTGATTTGATGGGCCTTGTCTCTCATGTCCGCGACGCCGCCTATCGGCACGGATTCTCCGTCGGACAATTGCGGGTCGGGCGACGGATCCTCAACCCGAGGGATCTGGAATTCATTGGCGAAGCTGCTCGGCGTCGCAGTCACCCTCGGGCTAAGAGCCGATCTTCCATGCCACTCTCTGCCTAACAAGACAGTCAAGAATAGAATTGAGACGGTTATGAAAACTATTGAAGCCACAGAACAAAAAGAGACAGAGGCCAAAGCCGACGACTTCAACTTCGCCAATTTCAGTATTGATCGCTGGTTGAATGTGGTCCCGGGAGGTTACCTCAAGGGAATGAGCTTTGGTCATTCACCCAAGGCCGGCATTCCTGAAGAAATCAAAGAGCAGAGTATGCTGCGCCAAGTTTACTTGATGGACTTGGCCCTGTTTATCGCGGCCGAGAGAGTCGCGACTCAGGTCGCCAGTGGCCTCGTCGGTCTCGCTCCCGACGAGTCGTCCCTTGTCTTTCTCGCCAGTCAAACCCTCGATGAAGCCCGGCACTTTGAGGCCTTCGCCAATCGTTTTGACGAGCTAGGCCTGCCCCCAGAGAAACGCGAAAAGCTAGCGTCCGACTTCATTTCCCCGGCCTATCGCGATTTTCTCGATCTACTCTTAGAAACAACTGACGCCGGAGACTTTGAAGCGGGAATCGTCGGTCTAAATATCATCTTGGAAGGA
>JARGOJ010000853.1 GCA_029210225.1 Planctomycetota bacterium | reverse complement strand
CCGTCCGTGGCCAAGCCAAAGTCGCCGATTTTGATGCCCCCGCGCCAAGGCAAGAAAATATTGGCTGGCTTGATGTCGCGGTGAATCACGCCCTGAGAGTGAATGTATTCGATGACCTTGGTGATCTCCAAGGATAGGGCTAGGGCTTCCCACCATGGAAAACGACGGCGCCGACGAATTCGCTCACGGAGGTCTTCTCCTTCAACGAACTCCTGGATCATGTAATAGAAGGGTTCAACTTCTCCGAAGTCATAGACCTTGACGCAACCGGCCGATGACAGCCGCATTCCGACTCGGGCTTCTCGTTTGAAGCGTTCCACATCTCCTTGCGGCGACGACGTCGACATGGCCTTGACGGCGACAGGGATGCCGAGCTGTTTATGGCGAGCGCGGAAAACGACGGCCATCCCGCCTTTACCAATCTCTCCTTCGACAATAGCGGGTCCGAACCGCTCGGGCCAAAAGGACCGACGGCCAGTAGTATCCTGAGAGCTGCTGGATTCTTCTCCGTTGACCTTATTACCACAGGTCATGCAGAACTGGCTCTGTTCAGGAAGTGTCTTATCGCAGACCCTACAAAACTTCATATGACAGGCCTGATTATCCTACTACTGCTATGCTCCATCCGATTCCAAAACGTCTCCGTCAAAAGGGGCCACGGCCTCACGCCATCCTCTTCCATTGTATCTTTATCAGCGGTGAGAATGCGTGACGGCTTCAAAAGGTCTTTGCTTCCAGAGTTTGTCCCTGAGGAAGAGTGATATCAAGGGGTAAACGGAAGGCAATCCCTGCAAGTCAAAATTCTTTGCGGTCCAGAGCACGTCTTTGGGCCTACTTTGCGGTCCTCATTCTTCAGCTTTCTCCTTTTTTTCCTTCTTCCCAGGATGGATTTGGGCGCGCAGGGCTGGCAGCATTTTTACGATGGCGTGATCCAGCTGGCTCAGCTCTTTCGCCTTCAACTTCGGCAAGCTCCCCGCGCCGCTCTCTAAGATAAGGAGAACTCTCGCTCTGACTCCAGCCCACAAAGCGCGAAGGTCTTCCGAGTGGTGCCCTAAGGTCAATTCTTGGTGAAAAGCCTTCTCGAAAACAGCATTGAGACGCTCAAGCAAGTCGGCTTGGTAACGCTTTGAAAAGACATCGAGGCCGAAAAACGAAAGCCCTGTGAGGACCACGGTCATAACTAGGGCGCTGGCCCAACCAGCGGGGGTGTCTTCGGTGGTCGAGTAAACAACACTGGTCACCGAGGACCCAAGCAGGAAGATGCTCGCGGTGAGACCCCGAAGCTTCCAGACAACACCGCTGAAATCTCGCCTCGCTTCTTCAATCACCCGGGTGTGTACCCTGAGAGCGCGGGCATACTCATATATTTGCGTGACGATGTTGTCGACTCGCTTCGCTGGGGCGTTCTTCACTTTGGCGAAGACCTCTTCCCGAGCGTCGTCGAAGTCTTTGAGCGGGAGGTGATTCTCGGGAGTGTCGTGTCCTTTGAGATACATAATATTGATATGTGGGAGGTCAAGCCTGGGGATGGCCCGGGCCAGGTTCCAGCAGAGAGCGCCATAGCATCGAGCGAAGTCGCGGTGATTGGAGAAGCGGTCGACCTTGTTCATGATGAGCTCAAGCTTGTGGTCGAGGTCTTGCAGGGCTTCCTTGAGGATCTTGAGGGTTTCGCCGGTTGTTCCAGGGTTGTCGGGGTCGAAGAAGAGGAGGATGACGTCGGCCCTTTGGGCAAACCAGCGAACGACCTTAAGAAAGTCATAACCGCGGTCGTGGACATCGCTTCCTGGGTCGACGCGAGCGTCGATCATTCCTGGGCTATCAACGATGGTGAGGTCTTTGAGGACCTCGCTGTTTTGCTGCTTCATGACAATGTGTGAAACGAGGCCTGGACCAAAGTCTTGAAGTCCTTGATAGCACCACTCTTCGTTGGAGACGACGGCGGCACCGTCAATTTCTTCGCCATCACCGTGGGCAATAATTGTGAAGCCATCGTCCATCGGGGCGAGGGAGGTCCGTTGAACATCGAGTCCGAGAATTTGATTAATGAAGGACGATTTTCCGGAGGAGTGATTTCCGATGACCAGAACGAGGGGGGACTGGTTAATTTCGGCACGAGAGGGCTCTGGAGAAAATTTGAACTTTTTGGCCACGGCTTTTATATGGCTCTCATAGATATCGTGGGCTTTGTTCGCAGTTTCTTTGAGCTGGGAGCTGGCATTAAGATTCATCGAATCCTCAGAGTTGAATGTGTAGGAACATTGTTGAGACGTAGGAAACCCACAAGAAATTTAGCAAAGCTTTCGAGCAATGATTCCAGCACTCGCGCGGACTTTGTGACTTTGTTACCGTGCTTCATCTTGAAAGGAGCGGAGCTATGAAACTCGACGAGTTTGAATCTCGTTTCAACCGCGCGGATAAAACAGTCTTTGAATATAAAGAAATCAAGTATCAAAGAGTGCTGTTAATCACGGACATGCCAAAAAGTCAGGCCGATGATTTACAGAACAAACTCCAATTGGCCCTGAAAGGCCTTGAGGAGGACGCGGTTTGGGAACAAGTGATTGATGGGCAATTTGATAATGCGCAGGCGCTTATTGAGATCATCGATGCGTTCAAACCAGATCTCATTGTGACCTACCGCAACTTGAGGCATCGCAACAAGCAGCAAGACTACACATTGGGAATTTATGTGGATGTCTTAACGCAGGCGACCTTGATGCCGGTTTTGATCATCCCGTATCCGGACAATGAGGATTTCGAAGAGAGCTTATCTCGAATCTCCAACGTGCTGATCGTCAGTGATCATGTGCAGGGCGATTACCATCTGATTGATAGCGCGTTGCCCTTCACAGGTGGCGCCGGCACCCTGAGATTGACTCACATTGAGGACAAGCAGGTCTACGATCGCTACATGGGCGAAATCGACAAGATCCCAGAGATCCCGACAACGGACGCGAAGGAAGCGATCTTAAATATGCTTCTGAAAGAGCCGGAGGATTACATCAAGTCCTGCGAAGAGGTTCTTGAAGCACAGATTCCGGGGCTCGACCTCCAATACCACATCACCTTGGGGCATTGTTTGGAAGAAACAAAGTCTCAGGTCGCAGAACACAATATTGGCTTGGTTGTGGCAAACACCAAGGACGACAACCAGCTCGCGATGCACGGAGATGCCTACGCGATCGCGGTTGAGTTGAAAAAAGTGCCGTTGTTATTGCTTTGAGCAAAATCAGAGTTTAGGGGGGATCATGAAACGACGAACGGCCATTCAGAGCCTGGTACTCGCGCTATTCTTCGCGCTACCGGCTTTCGCCGAAGACAGCGCAGAAACAGCGGAGCCAAAGCAGGCACACGCTGAAGCAAGCGAGTCCAAACACGCTCATAAAGTGAGTTATAAGGTCTTGGCACAGGGCGCCTTGTCTGGATATAGAACGCGAGCGAAAGCGGAGGTGATCGATAAGAAGTCGAGCCCCGACTATCTCGCTCCAGCCCAAAACCACGAGTTTCGAGTGATCACCTCAGAGAAGGCTTGGGCCGATTTGTGGGAGGCTCACCAACAGGGTGGGACCCACTCAGGATCGAGTGAGAGGCGTCCGAAGGTCGACTTCAAGAAGAATATGGTCCTTGTGCTCTTCGCCGGTCGCCAGTTGATCAGCGCTCCGGAAGCCAATGCTATTAACGCGAAGCAGAAGAACACTGGCATCTTCGTTCGCCACGTTGTCAGTAAAGGCGGCCTGGTCACAGTCTATTACACCGACGCGGTCGGTGACTTTGTCGTGCCCCCCGACGCAACCCCTGCTATGGCCATTTCAAATCCATACACTTTTGTCATGGTCGAGCGCCTTAACGCGAGCGTGAATTTCAGCGAGCACGATTATCATGAGGTCGATAGCGGAGTCACTCTGATCTTTGGCATCTTGCTGGCGCTCATGATTATCTGCTTGGCTCTCGAAGAGAAGATTCACGCGAAGAAGTCGATTATCACCGGTGTCTTCGCGATCCTCTGTCTCTTTGTTGGCGACTACTTTCACCTGCTCCCCCTCGGGCCTTTGACAAACAGCGTCGGAGAGAATTTAGGAATCCCGGTTTACATCGCGGCCATCGACTGGGAAGTGATCGCGATTATCTTGGCTTCAAGCATCTTCGTCGATGTCACCAGTAAGTCGGGCATCTTCACCTGGATCGCGATCAAGCTCACCAAGCAATCGGGCGGCGACCCCTTGAAACTGCTCATTTATTACGGATGCATGACGGTCATCTTCTC
>JARGOJ010000852.1 GCA_029210225.1 Planctomycetota bacterium | reverse complement strand
GGAGGGCCATGAAGACGAGGTCGCGCTCAAGGGGGATCTTGTAGCGCTTGACGAGGATCAGGGTCATCATTTGCATGACCACAAAGCCCTTCATATCGAGGGCGCCCCGGCCATAGACTTTGCCGTCGATGACCTTGCCAGAGAAGGGGAGGGTTTTATCTTTCCAGGCGCTAGGGACGGCGGGGACGACGTCGATGTGGTTGGTCAGGCACAGCGCGTCCTCCGATGACTTGCCTTTGAGGCGAGCATAAACGAGGGCTCTGAGGGGGTTACTGGTTTTGATGACTTCAGCTTTGATGCCTTCTTTAGCGAAGACTTTTTGGATGAAGTCAGCGGCGGGCTTTTCGTTCCCTGGGGGGTTGACCGAGGGGATGGCGAGGAGCCCTTGGAGGTTTTTGACGGTCTCGTCTTCGAGGGCCTTCCAGTCGATTTTTGCTTCAACGGGGGAGGCTTTGATTTGGGCGGGGGCGAGTCCATCGTTGGCGGAAAAAGCAATCCAGGCGGAGAGGATTAAGAATAACCCTCCACCGCCTGCGAGTATTTTGCGTGTCTTTCCGCCGGGCTTTTTAGGCTCGGCGTCGGAGTTCATAAGAGTTCAACCTCAGGGCTTTTCAACTTTGGAGACACCAGTACCAGAGTAGGTGACTTTCCATTCGGATTTGAGGGGATACTTCGTCTTGAGTTCTTCAATCGAGGACGGAGCAAGCTCTTTGTTGTCTTTGGATGAGAGAACAACGGGGTCGGAGCCTGCTTTCTTGCCTTTGAAAGTGACCTCATAGTGAGTGAGGACCCTGCCATAGCGGACCCGATTAAAGCTCATCCCGGACCCGGTGGTTCTTTTTGGGTCGGAGGGAGTCACGTCGGGAGCGCCACGTTTGTAGAGCGACTTGAGCTTGACTAGCTTCTCTCTCTGGTAGAGATAGCCTTGGACCGAGACCGTCTTGGTGACGTTCTTGGTGACCCATTTCGTCTCTTTGACCTTTTTGAACTTACCGTTCTTTAGGTTGATCGTTTTGGTCGTAGTGACTTGTTTCTTTTCCGGGACGGTCTTGGTGACTTTGATCGGTCCGCGAACGATGTTGCGGAGTTTAGAGGTCCCGAAGCTTTTGGGATAGGTTTCGCTGGTTTCATTGACCCATCTCATCTCGGAGCGAGGGAGCTCGCGAACCCACTCGGTTTTGGCGACGGTCATGACTTCGGTGGTCTTCTTGAGGAAAACCCACCAGAGGCAGCAACAGGAAAGAAGGATCAGCGCGACGATGCCGCCGATGAGGGCGACGGGCATTCCGCCGCCGCCTTTGCCTTCTTCGGCGGGGGGCGGAGGAGTAGGGCTGGCGCTAGCGGCGCCTGCAGGCTTGTACTCTTCAGCTTTTTGCTCGGTGCCTTCGTCGCGAGGTCCGCCGCACTGCTTACAGTCGGTGGCGGCGGTGTTATTTGACGTGCTACAGAAGCCACAAATCCAGTCGGCGCCAGCGTTCGCGGCTGCGATTTCTGCTTGGTCGGTGACCTCTTGGGCGTTCTCTGGAAGGTAGAACTTGACGTCCTCATCGCGAACGCTGCCACAGCCTTCGCACTTCATTGCGGAGCCCTTGTTTGCGCTTTCGCAATTGGGGCAGTCCCACATACCTTCAAGAATGGTTTCTTCGGTTTCGCTCATGGGGCGATTCCTTCATTTTCGGGGGTTGTTTGAGATGTCCTGAGAAAGGACGCAACCCGAAAGGTCTAAGTTCGTTATTTATATATGTTCACTTTGAGGCGTTCATGGAATGTACCTCAAGTGTTTCAATATTGGGTTTTGCGTAGAATAATTCAAGCTATGCTTTGGAGCTTGTTTTCTTTAACGGGCGCTCCGGCTTGTTAAAGACCGCCATTTGGCGGACATGAGGGGAACGCCATGGTTCGCGGCACAATAATTTTTCTCGCAATGTTGCTTACTTGCGCGCCTGTTTTTGCCCAAGGCGAGCAAAAACAGGTATCTGAAGCCGACAAGTCGCGAGCTCAGACTATTAATGAAGGAGCCATAGAGCGCTTTA
The DNA here is from genome assembly GCA_029210225.1 of Planctomycetota bacterium. Lineage (GTDB taxonomy): Bacteria > Planctomycetota > J058 > J058 > JARGOJ01 > JARGOJ01. The sequence continues at coordinate 2,233 of JARGOJ010000852.1, read as the reverse complement.
AAAAGGGCGATATGGAGGACGCCTTAGGGGAGTTTCGCCGGGCTTATGTGGTCGATCCCACAAATGTGACAATCAAGAAAAATATTGCCCGATGCTACGCCCATATTGCCACCTCGGCGTTCAAAAACCGCAAGTTTAAGGACGCGGCTCGCGACTTCAAATTGGCAACAGACTTTGATGCCGGAGAGTCGTCCTACTGGCTGTCTCGTGGGCAGAGTTTCCTTGAAGGCAGCTTGAACGAAAAGGCGATCACGGCGTTTGAAGAGACCATCGAGGGCTTCCCAAAGCTGGCCCGGGCTCACAGCTTGCTCGGTTTAGCGCACTATAACCTCGGGCAGAACAAGAAGGCTCTCGACGCTTGGAAGAAGGCCCTGGAACTCGACCCGAAAGACATCGTCGCGGCTGCTTATCTGAAGAAAGTCGCGAAGGAAGAGCAGGTCGAGGAGACCTTGTCGGAAGATTATGGGGCGACGCATTTCCGGATCAAATTTGATGGTCGCTCCGACCCGACCTTGGGGCGTCTCGTAGGGCGCATTTTAGAGGAGGCCTATGAAGAAGTGGGAGACCTCTTAGGATTTCATCCTGAGGGTCAGACGGCCGTGGTTATCTACCCGGGTAAGACTTTCCAGAAGGTGACCGGGGCGCACTCTTGGGTGAAGGCGCTCTATGACGGCAAGATCCGTGTTCCAGGAAAGGGGCTCTCGAAGATGTCCGCTGCGGAGATCAAGAAGGTCTTTCGCCACGAGTACACTCACGCGCTTATTCACCGCCTGGCCGGCCGGAAGTGTCCGGTTTGGCTCCATGAAGGCCTCGCGCAGATCGCCGAGGGTCACTCGTTAAAAAATTCGAGGAAGGTCTTGAGGAAAGTCGGGATGCCGACATGGAATTCTTTGAAGGGGTCCTTTGTTGCGGTCAAAGATTCACGAAAAGTTGGCGCCCTGTATGCAACGAGTCATCTTTTTACGTCTTGGTTGGCGAACCGAGCTGGAGGCATGTGGAAATTTGAAGACCTCTTGAAGGCTTTGGGGAAGGGAAAAACAGCGGACAAGGCCTTTAAAGATGAGTTTGGAGACACCTTGAAAAACCTCTACAGCGATTGGAAACGGAGCTGAAAAGCGTTTTTGCGTCGCGCCATTGCTTTGAGGAAGGGTGTAAGATAGTTTGCAATCGCTGGACATCTGGGTTTGAGGACCCTAAATTCAGACCGACGCGCAAGTACGGGACCATGACCCTTTGACAAATCAGGTTTTTTCTGTGAATGCTAGCCTCCCTGAAGAAACGAGAATCGCTGAAATCTTGGTTCACGCCAAGGTGATCACCATTGACCAGCTCAAAAAGGCGGTGGAGTTTCGCGATAATATCGGCGCCGGACAAATTCGTGAGCTGGTCGTGAAGCTCGGCTACGCCAAAGAAGCCGAGGTCGCAGCCGCCATCGCGGCCAAAGATCAACAAGAGAAGCCTCCCGCGCCTCCTGCTGCTCCACCTCCCCCAGCCCCGGTTTCGATCAATCCTTCGATGATCGACTACGAGGCCATGAAGAAGGTGCCGATCAAGGTCTTTGAGGTCAACAATGTCGTGATTCTTAAGTCGGGATCGGGACCCCTTAAACTCGCGATGGCCGATCCAAACAACCTCTCCGCCATCGAAGAGATCCAATTCTTGACCGACCGCTCAGTCGAGCCTGTCGTCGCTCCCGAAGCGGCGATTCGCAAGGTCTTACAAGACTACGAGCGTCACGTTGAAGAGGCCGCCAACGCCCCGGAACCAAGCTTGGACGAAGAGCAAACGGACGAGCATCCTTTTGTGGCCTTGCCAACGGATGTGCTTCTGCGCGCCTTCATCCTCGCCATGGTCGACCGAGGCCACACCTCAGTCGAGGAAATCATGGCGCATGCCGCGAAGATAGAGAAAGGGTGATTCATTCATGGAAGCTATTGCCCGAAGCGAACTTATCTCCGAGCTCGAAGAACGATCGAAGCTAAGTTCTGAGCAAGCGAAAGAAGTCCTTGAAGTTGTCATTGATACCGTCAAGCAGGAGCTGCTAAAAGGCAACCAGGTCGTCCTCAAAGACTTCGCCGCGATGAAAATCGTCGAGAAGAAAGCTCATATCGTTAAGGACCCTGAGACCGGACACCAGTTCATCTCTCCCGCTGAAAACGTGGTCTCTTTCGCCCCCATTGATACCTTTCAAAAAGAGATCGAGAGCGCCAAGCTCTCTAGCATCATCCTTGCG
>JARGOJ010000851.1 GCA_029210225.1 Planctomycetota bacterium | reverse complement strand
ACAAACGTTCCTATTGGGCCCAAAGTTGTAAGAATCTATCGGGAAAGGCTGTTAGAGAGCCCTTCAGAGGTGCCTCTTGGGCCTCCACAAACAGTGTTTGTCTTAGCAAGCCCAAACAATCTAAAGTCCTTCATAATCCCTTCTAGTTCTCTTGATTAAGACTAAGGCCAGAACTATCCATGGCTCGCCCCTATGCCACTATCCTCTTCCTTAATCGGGAATCTATTGCCCGAGCCGACCTCCCCAGTCGTGGCGCCGACTCCCTAATTCTCTGGCAAGAGCCTCGCCCGCCTGTTGATGATCTCTCTGTCTTAATTGAGAGCGCGCTGCGCCTTGGAGGCCCTCCAAGCAAGCAGGTCTGGATTCTTGATAGCGAGCTCTGGACGCAAATCCTCCCCCTGCCCCTCTCGGCTATTCGTCAATCAAGCCCTAATGAAATTGCTCAAGCCCTTAAGTTTGAAGCGGAAGCCCTCTCCGGAATCTCGGCTTTCGACGCCGAGATCGGCTACCAAGAATTGAACACCGTCGCGGGGGATAAGAACTTCTGGTGCTCCGTCACTTCAAGCAGTCAATTCAAACAATGCGCAGAATTACTCGAAGCTGAGAATAGTCGCCTCATGGGTTATCTTCACCCCGCTGGGCTTTCTCAATCATTGCAAGCCTCCGTGAAAGACCCTCAGCGCTGGAGACGTTTAGAAATATGGTCTGATCTAATTTGCGGCATTGTCGGCGGGGGTGGGGTCGCCCCTGTGAAAAAATTAATCAACGCCGACCCAGAAGGAGGCTTTTGGCTTGGCGAATGGGAAGAGTGGACAAGTGAGCTTGGGGCTGTGGATGCCCAGGAAACACTGTCTCTAGGAAGCTTTAATCACGTTCTCGAAGGGGAGATGGCGCCCTTCGACATTTCCAATCATGACGTATTAAATCACTGGCTCTTCTCCTGGTCTCAGATTTTAGTCTCTCAGCCAGAGGCCGTCGCCCGCATTATCCCGCCGCGAAAACCTGTTGAGACACCTGTACTCGTCGGACTTTCCTTTGTTTTAGCTCTTCTGACGTTGGGGCTATGTTTCTTTCACCATAGCTCTCAATTGAAGCAACTCGAAGAGTTCAAAAAGCAGACGGACAAAGCCGAATTACCAGCGAAGAGTATGGCGGAATTAGATGTCCGTATCAAAGGAATGAAGAACGAAGAGAAGAAGGCATCGAAAGAAATAGCTGAGCTGGCAAAGAGAGTCGCGGCGGGGACTGAAATACTCTCTGTTCAGCGCTCGCGCTTTGCTCACCTGCTGGCAGAGGTCGCTCAAAATCTTCCTGAGGGAGCGATTTTAGAGAGCCTGGAGACAAAGAACGGCGATGTTTATCTTAGAGGGCTTTGCTCCAATCCCGAGAAGTCTCACACCCTCGCGACGCGCTTGGCGAAGTCGTTAGCGAAGGACTCCTGGCGGGTCAATGGACCAAAGACAGTCGCTCAAGAGTCGTCTGGGAATACAGGATACTGGGCCTTCGAATTAACATTGAAGGACGTCCCCAGCCCCCATCAATCAAAGCTCTCGAAAAGCCCGACCAAGAAACGCAAATCGGGCCGAGGGCGCCCATGAGTGAAGAGCTTCGCCAACTCATATTGAAGGTCATGCTGCCCTCACTAGTCCTCGGGGTTGGCTACTTATTATTTTACGCTCAGCCAATGTCTAAGAAGCTAAAACTTGCGTCAGTGAAGTTAGCCAAAGTTCAAAAAGATGGCCCGAGCACGAGCTCTCAACGGTCGAAGATGATCGAGGCGAAGACGCTCCCGAAGACCCTTGAAACATTGAAGAAGAAGCGGGCGACCTTAAGAGACTTGGCTCGTCAATATGGAGGAAATACTTCATCATTAAAAAGAACCCAAACGATTGAAGCCTTCGCGAAAGTCTTTAAGGACCATAAGCTCCGCCTTATCCAATCGGGGAGCGCGGAAAAGACCGCCTTGCCGCAAAACATTGATTGGCTGGTGAAGCAGAGCAACCAAGGAAACGCGGGAGAATCAAGAGAGCTTTGGCAATTCGAATTTTATGGTCGATACTTAGACGCCGTGAAGGCCCTCGATGCTGTTTCAGTAGGACCCTATCAAGTCGTTCCTGTTGCTCTAAACTTTGATTCAAAACAGGCAAACGGGGTCTTCCAGCGGTGGACCATCGTCATCTGGGTTTAGAGAGGATCAGCTATGGAGAAGACAGAGCCAAACAACGAGGCAGCGCTTGAGGAAAGACTGGGGCGAATCTTGGCTGAGTGCATCGCCAAGGACGCTTCGGACATTCACTTAACCCCAGGGAATAAACCCTATCTCCGTGTTCATGGGCAGATGAACCCTGCCGCTGACTTTGGGGTCCTCTCAGGAGACGACCTTGAAAGGCTCGCGGACATCCTTCTAGGATCTCGGAGCCGCACGCCCCTTCAATCGAACGGAGCAATCGACGGCGCTATGAGCGCGAGCGACGGAACTCGCTATCGCTACAACATCTTTCGTTGCCAGAGCCAGCTATCCATCGCCCTGAGAAAACTAGAAGACGAATTCCGCTCATTAAGCGATTTAGGACTCCCAGAGAACCTCTACGAGCTTTGCGATTTGCCTGACGGCTTAGTGATTCTTGCCGGGCCCACGGGATCAGGGAAAAGCACGACTCTAGCGACACTATTGAACCGGATCAATCAAAAGCGCCATGGTCATATCGTGACCATCGAAGACCCCATTGAATACATTCACAAACCCCTCAATTGCCTGGTGAATCAACGGGAAATTGGCAAAGACGCCGCCTCCTTTAATGAGGCCCTGGTATCCGCCATGCGCCAGGACCCCGATGTGATCTTAGTCGGTGAGATTCGCGATTTAAACACGATTCGGACCGCGATTACCGCCGCGGAAACTGGGCACCTTGTCTTAACAACAGTTCACGCTAGCGACTGCGTTGGCACTGTCGAGCGCCTTGTCTCAGTGTTCCCGGCCAACGAGCAAGATGGCATTCGACGTCAGTTATCCCTGGTTCTCAAGGCCATTATCAATCAGCATTTAATTGTCTCGGATGGTGTTCAAAAGAAGATCGTGATTGGCGGGGAGCCAACCCGCAGGCGCCGGGTTATATGCAGTGAGATCTTACGCATGAACGCCGCCGTCGCCCACCTCATAGCCATGGGCAAAAGCGCGCAGATTTACTCCACAATGGAGACCCATCGAAGCCTGGGTATGCAGACCCTCGAACAAGACTTAGCGCGTCTTTGGGTGAGTGGCGCCATCAGCGAGGCGAGCGCGCTAGCCCTCTCTAAAAGCCCTAAAATACTCAGAGATCGCGTTGCGCTTCTAAAGAAGCCCCGGCGTTCCTTGCGTATAGAAGGGAAATAAAATGTCTCTCCTCGACATGGATAAAATAAAGATTGATCCTCTCTGGGCTCTTCGTATTCCCGAGCAATTGGCGCGGCGCCGGAATGTCCTGCCCTTTGCCATGATTGACGATACTGTCCATGTCGCTTGCCTGAACCCGAATGATTCCGCAACTTTGCAGGCCGTACAGCGACACATAAAGAAGCCGATTCAAACCGAAGTCGTCGAGCCCCAATCCCTAAAGAGAGCGTTGTCTCGTCTCTATGCGACCGCATCGTCGGATAGAAGCTCAGGCAACAATGATCTTGCCGTTGGACTCTGTGACGAACTATTAAAAGCCGCGATACTCCGTCAGGCGTCCGATATTCACATTGATCCCGGCCAAACCGAAATAACAGTTCGCTTTCGGGTCGACGGTCGGCTGGAGCCCTATCGCCCCATTCCAATAGCCGCATACGGGGGTCTTCTTAGCCGCTTCAAGGTCCTCAGCAATATGGATATCGCTGAAAAACGCTCTCCTCAGGACGGTCGATTTCGCTACGAATACGGTCAACCCGTTCAGTCCGTCGAGCTTCGCGTCGCGACCCTACCAACGAAATATGGCGAGCGTATGACCTTGCGCTTGCTCGCCCTACAAACAGAGTCATTGACCCTTGAACGCCTCGGACTATCAGAGAAAGACCTGGAGCAATTTGACGGGGCCCTGCGAAAGGCTCACGGATTAGTACTGGTCACCGGGCCGACTGGCTCGGGAAAGAGCACGACTCTTTATGCGGGCCTTCGACGTCTCTTACAGCGCGAGTTGGTCAATATTATCACTATTGAAGATCCCATTGAATATGACATCGATGGGGTCGCGCAAGTCGAGGTCGACAGCGCGGACAAAGTCAGCTTTTCTAAGGCTCTCCGAAGTATACTCA
>JARGOJ010000850.1 GCA_029210225.1 Planctomycetota bacterium | reverse complement strand
AGCTCTCCGACAAGGTCAAGCTCATCGCGACTCCAGGCCAGCATTTTTCAGGACGCAGCCTCTTCGACAGAGATTACACCTTATGGGTGGGTTTTGTTATAGAAGGACCGAACGGCAGCGTCTATTTTGCGGGGGATACCGGCTATGGACCTCACTTCAAAGCAATCCGTGAACACTGTTCAAATATTCGACTGGCGCTTCTGCCCATCGGCGGTTATCTTCCCCGCTGGTTTATGAAGCCCATTCACGTTTCTCCTGCGGAGGCGGTCTCGGCGCATAAAGACCTGGCCGCCGCAGAGAGCATGGCCATTCACTTCGGGACTTTTCCTCTTTCTGATGAAGGAGAAAAGCAGTCCGTCGCAGACTTAAACGCGGCCCTCGATGAAGAAGATGTTCGACCGAAATTTTGGGTCCCCGACTTCGGTGAAGGCCGGGACATTGCAGAGCTACGAGAACCGATTCCTTGAAAGTTAAGACTTCCGAAAGAGAGTGATATGGGTGACTCCACAGAGCAAAGCCAACAAGATGAGAGCGCAAAGAAAAATTCAAGATTAAAGAAGATCGCCATCTTCGGCCCTCTCCTCATTGTCGTCTTGCTCGGATTATTTGTCCTCTCCGGCAGTGTTTATCTGCGCCATACCCCCTACGCCATTCAAAAAGACGACAAGATCCCGGCGTTTAAAGCGGCACCAAAGTCGGGCATGACTGTTCGCTATTTGGGTGTCACCGGCTATGAAATCACGGACGGCCAAACCACGGTTATCACTGACCCCATGGTCAATAGATTTACTGCCGTCGAGATTATTACTGGCAAGCTGAATCCCGACCCAGAGCTCTCCAAGAAGTGGGTTCCGAAGGCCGACTACATTCTCGTCAACCACGCCCACTATGATCACTCGATCGATGCCCCAGAGATCGCGCTGCGAACTGGCGCGACTGTCATTGGCTCACAGTCGGTCATCAATCTTTGTATTTCTAGAGGAGTCAAAAAGGAGAAGACAATATTAGCGAAAGCGGGAGCGCGATTAAAACTCGGCACAATGATTGTCGATATCGCTCAAGCTCGCCACGGGCCTATCTTCAAAAAAGAGAATCCGATGTGGGGGACCATTCCTGCCGACTCCAAAAAGCTCTGGTTCTTTCAGTACACCATGGATGATGTCTTTAGCTACAGGGTTGAAGGAGGTGGAACGAGCGTTTGGTTTCACCCTTCCACGAACTATAAGCCTGGAGAACTCAATAAGACGGCGACCTCACTTATCATGGGAGTGAACGGGGTCCCCATTACTCCGGAAGGCGCCAAGCTCATCATGAAGGACGTTCAACCGGTGAGAATTATCCCCACACACTTTGACAACTTCTTTCAACCGATCACAAAGGGCCTCTGTTTGATGCCTGGACTCGATCTCAACCGAGCCCGAGATTTAATGATCGCGGAGAATAAAAATGCGAAGTGGCTTGTTCTTGACTACGATGAAAAACTCTATTTAGCACCGGATTCCGCGAACTAGGACTGAATTCAGTAAAGCGCTTCTAGAATTTGACCTACGGAGAAAGACAGTCCTATGAATCAGCCCTATAAATTGATTTCTATTCCATTGAGTCACTACTGCGAGAAGGTTCGCTGGGGAATGGATCTCAAGGGGATTGAATTTACGGAGAGCCCCTATCTTCCCGTCTTTCAAAGAATTGCCTCAAAGCGCGTTGGCGGTCAAGGAACAGTTCCTGTTTTGCTCACTGGTGACAAGGTGCTCAGTGATTCGACTGATATTCTTCACTTCCTCGATACCGTCAAAGAAAGTCCACGGCTCTACCCGACAAATGAGGCCGAGAGAAAAGACGTCGAGGCAATGGAAGAGCTCTTCAACTCCAAGCTTGGTCCTGCGACACGGCGTGTTTTCTACTACTACGCGCTCCCAGACAAAAAGCTCTTAATGAAGATACTGAAGCCGATGTCTCCGCCAAAACAACACTTTGTCTTTGGCGTCAGCTTCTTTGTACTTTCCAGGCTGATGCGAAAAGCGCTGAACATTAACATCAAAGGTCTCATGCGTTCTAAGGAGCGATTGTCGATGACTTTTGATGAAGTTGAGAAGCGCCTCACAGATGGACGGCCATTTTTGTGTGGCGACAGTCTCAGCGCAGCGGATATTACCTTTGCCGCCTTGGGAGCGCCGATGGTTCTGCCAAAGAATTACCACATCCCAATGCCAGAGCTCAGTGAGCTGCACCCAGACCTCGCTGATGAAATACGCCGCTACCAGGAGCGTCCCGGTGGTCAGTTCATTTTTAAGCTTTACAATGAACAGCGTCGGGTCAATCAAGAGAGTCCGATCGCTCAATGAGCGTCGCAATTCGCGAAATTTCAGTTTGCTGCAATTCAAACACAGCCATGAAGTTCAAAGCTTTCCGGGTCTGAGACCGACTCGATAATTTTGACCCAACGGGTTTTTGGGACTCCCCTCCATTTCCTTTGGCAGGCACCCTTTCGAGTGATAGAATCCGCCCGATTCTTCTTCTCAGATAACGAGCGAGCGCTGCAGACGCGGTCGCGCCATTGGATTGCCATGATGTCTCCCCAAAAAATCATCGCCTCTCTTCTACTATTAACTCTGTGCGCCTGTGGGGGCGGCGGTGGCGGTGGGGGCGGCGGCGCCGTCTTCTTGTCGACTGCTCCGGTAATCAATAGCATTGCTCCTAATTCTGCATTGCCTGGAGCGAGCGTCGTCATCGCCGGGATCAATTTTGACTCAAGGCAAAATTCAGTGACCTTCGCCGGGATGACCGCGATGGCGACGGCGAATTCTAGCAATAGTCTCACGGTCACAGTTCCTAATGTTGCCCCGGGAGTTGTTGATGTCGTCGTCACGACCGGAAATCAAAGCTCAGCAGCGTCGAGCTTTGTCGTACTGGGACAGCCGGTCATAAACTCCCTCTCTCCGAGCGCTGCTGCGGTCGGGGAGACCGTGGTGATTAATGGGCAAAACTTTGATCCGACAGCCGCGAACAATACAATTCAAGTGAACGGGGTCACTGTTCCGGCGATCGCGGGGAATGGAACAACGCTGACATTTGAAGTGCCAAACTTCGACGCGACAGGCTCACCCTTTCCAGTGAATGTCAGCGTGGGTGCGCTCACAAGCAATAACTCGAACTTGACGATCAATGTTGCCGGTCCAATTCCAGTTGTGAGTAGCTTGTCACCGAGCAACGCGAACCCAGGTGACAATATCGTCGTCACCGGATCAAACTTCTCAGTGCTCAATGGTCGAACCGATCTTTACAACACTGTCTTCTTCGGAAGCACGGCCGTCGCCGCACAAAGTGGCGGAACCTCAACGGCGCTCACGGTCACCGTTCCCAATCTGAATTCAGGGAACGTGACCGTCACTGTCGTCAGTGAAGGAAAGGCGTCCAGCACCAGTCAAATCTTTACTGTCGGACAAGCGGCGCCCGCTCCAAGTCTAAACAACCTGAGCCCGAACTCTGGCCTCGTCGGGGCAACAGTGACAATCAACGGTCAAAACTTCAATAACACTCCTGGAAACAACAGCGTCAACTTCGGAGGCACAGTCGTGACTCCAAGCGCAGCGAGCCCAACCCAATTGACGGTCACCGTCCCCAACCTCGCTCCAGGGGCCGCCTCAGTCACCGTCACGACGGGCGGGCAAACAAGTAACGCCTTGAGCTTCACAGTGACAAGCCCAAGCCCAAGCATCAGTAGCCTCAACCCCAGCTCAGGTCCTGTAGGAAGCAGCGTCGTCATCGCCGGACAAAATTTCTCAGCGGTCGCGAACAACAACACCGTGACTGTCGGTGGAGTCGCGGCGACAGTGAGCAACGCCAGCGCAAACAGCTTGACAATTACTATTCCTTCGGTTGCCGCTGGATCACAAAGCGTCGTTGTCACCGTCGGCGGTCAATCTGCGACAGCCAATTTCAATGTCACGGTCGCCCCCGCCCCAGGGAGCGGTTTTACGACCGGGGGCGGCGCCCTCACCAACGACACATTATCTGTGACCATCAATGATGAAGTCGCGGGCACTCCTTTGAATGGCGCAACTGTGCAAGTGAGCAGCGCTGGCGGAACCGTGACTGCGACAACAAACGCATCCGGGGTCGCGACCTTTGCAAACCAGACCGGGCCAGTGACGCTGACCGCAGGCCTCTCCGGCTTTGCACTCACGAGCCTTGTGGATGTCGACGCCACGACCGTCAACATGTTGCTTGAGCCCCTGGCAACAAACCGCACGATTACCGGGACAATAGCCCTCCCTGATG
>JARGOJ010000849.1 GCA_029210225.1 Planctomycetota bacterium | reverse complement strand
GGCGTTACGGGATGGTGATTCCGACCCTTGTCAGTCAGGCCTTGAAGGGCGAGAAGCTCACGGTTTATGGCGATGGGCAACAGTCGCGATGCTTTTGTCATGTCAAAGATGTGACGAAGGCTTTGGCCGATTTGATGGACTGCCCTGGTGCGCGCAGCGAAGTTGTCAACGTCGGGAATGATCACGAACTGAGCATTCAGGCTCTGGCGGAGTTGATACGGGATCGGGCGGGATCGAAGTCGCAAATTGAGTTGATCCCATACTCGGAGGCTTATGGTGAGGGTTTTGAGGATATGAGGCGTCGTATTCCGGCGCTTGGGAAATTAAAAGGGCTGATCGGGTGGCGGCCAGAAACCTCAATTGAGACAATCCTCGACGATGTTATCGCGCAACAGCAAGCCAGTGAGAGCGCATCGTAAGCTTCTCCGCTCGCGGCTGAAGATGACGCCGTGATGACAGCGATCTGCTGAAATGAGTGGGTCTGAAGGCATTCATTTCATTGGTTTTGTGAGTAAAAAGAGGAAGTCGAGTCAATGAGATCCGTATTCATAGCGTTAAGCTTCGCCCTGGTGGCCTGCACGACGACGAAACCTAGGCCAAAGACTCGGCAGAAGACAGTGAGCGTGGCGTCGGTGGATAAGCCCAAGACGCTGCAGCCGAAAGTGAAGATTGAGCGCGATAAGAAGTCCCCCGATCTCGTCGAATATAAGCAGTATTTTCCGTACTCAAATGGGCGGCGTTGGGAATGGGATGTCTTGTGGCTGGAAAACGGCATCCCCAGGACTAAATCGCTGGTTAAAGAGTCGGTTGTAGGGATTAGAAAGCTCAATAACAAAAAAGACTATTTCAGAATCTTCTTCTCCAATCAGGATCCAAAGAGCAAAGATGAGCCGACTCGAACCGAGAGCTACAAGAGATTCGGCGAAGATGGCTTGTATGTTCGTAACAGTGAATTGGCGAACGATGTCTTGAAGATCCCCTTCCCAATAAAAATGGGAATGACTTGGATGATTAAAGATAAGCAATCGGTAAGCTCGTTCAAAGTCGATAGCTTTGAGACCATAAAATTGAATAGTCGAGAGTACGAGAATTGCCTGAAAATCCTCAGGGTGACTCAGCACTCAAACCCCAATTTGAGTACGAAGACAATGACCTACTACGCTAAGGGAGTCGGGCTTGTTTTGGAGATCTCCGAGTATCCAAACATCAATTACGTTCAGCGCCTCGAATTGCGTTGAACATGCGCTGTTTCAATTTAAATAAATAAATGAATGAGTAAATGATGGTGCTATCACAGTGGGCTGTCCGAGCCAAGGTCAATCTGTTGTCCAAGGCGCAGCAACGGGGTCCGTCAGTCTTCATCGATTGCCTCGGGGACAAACGTTTATGGGACAGCGTGGGCGCTCCCATTCAAGACTTAGCGATTCAGTCCTTGGCAGGTCAACTCGGAGATTTTTTTGAATGGTCGAAGACGGAGCTTTATCACTGTGGCGGTCAATCGTGCCGTGTCGCGACCTTTCACTATCGATTAGATAAAGTCCTTTTAGAGAGTACCAACCCTGGCTTTCTAGGGCGCTTATTTAGTCAGAGCAAGGCGCAAGCGGTCGAGTTGAATTTAATCCCAGGGGGACATCTTGCGCTTTCAGATGGACGGGCGGTCTATGTGCCGCCGTTTCTCATGGGTGTCGCGCCCCTCTCCCAGAAGGCTTGGGATTTACTTGAAGGCGTCGATAAACGTCGAGTCTCCGACCCCAATCTTGTCATACATGGCCTAAACTGGGAGGAAGCTGATCTATGGCTGACTCGCGCTGGACCGGAGGCTCGACTGCCAAGTGAAGTGGAGTGGGAATATGCGGCGAAGTCTGGAAGCAGCGGTCCGTTTTACTGGGGTGAAGATTTTCAGAGTGATCATTGTTGGAGCATTGAGAACTCTGGGGAGAGGCCAAAGTCGAGCGCCGAGCATCAGGGCAAAACAAACGCCTTCGGCTTGCAAGATTTGCTCGGACAAGTTTGGGAGTGGTGCCGAGATGAATACTTCGAGGACTTCCAAGCAGGAATCTCCGATGCTTTACCTCGGGGCGATGTCTCGGGCTATATCCCAAAAAATCGCGTGCTGCGAGGCGGCTGCTACGCCACTCAAGCCGAGGACCTGTCGATCTCTCTGCGGCGTAGTCTAGCCCAGGAGGAGCGCGATAAGACGGTGGGATTGAGGGTTGCGATGACCCTACCGGACTACAAGTTAAAGTTCTAATTCTGTACTACGAGTCTTTGCGCTGACAATCGTCTACGGTCATGAGCTCAGGACGAATTACTTTGGCGCCCTGATTTCTGTACAATCTATGGCTGACTCGGCTTTCGGAAAAGTCTATCGTTGTCATTGGTCGCCGAGAAATGTTGCTTTTGGAGAGTGAATCATGGCCGAGCCAAAGAGACAGTATTCCGTACCAATTGTTGAGCGGCGTGCGGCGATCTTCCTGCTCATCAGCTTAGCAATGGTTGATGGTAAAGTCGAAGAGAGGGAGATTGAACTCTTATCCAAGGCCGCGGCGCGATTTGGCAGTCAATTGAAAAGGTCCCATCTCAAGCGTTTTGACATCATCAAATGTATTGAGACCATTCAATCTCCATCCTTGCAACAAATGCTCATGTTTGAACTGATCGAGCTCGGTCAGATCGATGGCCTTTGGGACGACCAGGAAAAGGCCATTGTTGTCCGCGCATGTAAACACTGGAAGCTAGAACTGCCGAATATACCTGGGGCAAATTGGGATCAGGTACCAGAACTAGGGGACGATTTAACTGAAAGAGCTTCCTCAGGCTTACTCGACAATCCAGAGCTGCGAGAGAAGATCATGAAGTCTGATCTGGCGCTTGAGTTTTCGTATTTTCGTGTTGTGAAGCACGGTGACACATTACTGGTTGGGTCGCCCCTTGGTCAGAAATGGCGCAACGCTATTGGATTTACGATCATTCTTGCGCCGGTTTTCTTGTCGCTGACTTGTGGGCTTTCTCATGTCTTCTCGTCGCAAGGTTGGCTTGCCGGTTTCGCCATGTTGACCGTCGTCATCATAATATTCGTGCCGGGAATATTCGCGTTCGGATCGAACTTGAGGGATTTGACGCGGACCCTGGATATGGAAATTACCAAGGGGCCAGGGGGGACGCTCCGCATAAGGCGTGACACTGATGACGATAGCAAGCAAGCGATCGAGGTGATCGAAGACATTGTGTCCATTCAATCACCATTGAAAATGACTGAGGAGAGAGGGGGACTTGAGCTCATTGAATATGACATGATCGCGACCCTCAAGGATGGCTCGGAGGTGCCGATCATGAAATCGGGGAGCGACGCCGTCTCCGTCGACTATTTAGCGGAAACAATGCTCCGTCACATGAATGGGGAGGACGGCTGGAGCTATCTGAAAGCCAAGCTCTCTGGCAATAGTATTAAGTTATTGTTTGCCTTGGCGATCTCACTGATTCTTGTGATTGGCGGCCTTTATGCTTTGATCAAACTGATCTCCGGCGAAGCAATCATTAAGTAAGATCCAGGAGATGGGCACTATCCGTCGCAAATCATAGGCTCGACACACTTGGTTTTAATGGGCCGGTCGGGGTTCTTTATTCCCTGTCGAGGAAGTGTCGTCGTTGGGTCTTGCATGGCCTTATCAATCTTAGCTTCAATCAATTGACGCCATTGATCGGTGGACTTAACCTCTTCAGGTGGCTCAGTATTGTCAAGGTGTTGAAGGCAAACCGGGTGGGCCTGGGGTGCACTATGATTGCAGTGCATAACAACGGTCTCTGTTTGACCTTTGAGAGCTTGTGCGGCGCTGACTCCAGAGAAGAACCCCAGGAATATACCGAGCGCAGGCAGAGCAATGACTCCAGCGGTTTTTAGTCGAATGATTTTATTCTTCATGGCTCAAATTCCATTCTTTATAGAGGGCTTGTGTCAACTGGGGATCGTTCAAGGGATCTAGTTTTCTTATGTTCCTCTCAGACTCATCTCCTATGCTGGAGGTTCCAAAATTCTTTTTACGAAGGAAAAGGACGGTCTGCTTCTAGAACTGCTCATATTAATTGGCGGAATCTCGCTGGGTCGGTTAAAAGAGGAACTGTCTTCTCAACGGAAAACTTGGAGTTGCGTAGTGCCTCACTCACGGAAAAAATTGTTGTTTGCCTTCTGCGCTGCTTTCCTTTGCTTGGCTATGCCAGCTTGCAAGGAAGAGCGTTCTCCGGATATTAGCTTCGGCCCGGTTGATATAGACGAGCAATACCGT
>JARGOJ010000008.1 GCA_029210225.1 Planctomycetota bacterium | reverse complement strand
TCATTTATTGGCGACTGAATTGGAGGTTAGCTTGCTCTCGCTGTCGTGGTGGCGCAGGTTAGAGGGGGCGCTGTTCTATGATATTGGTGAGGTTGGTAGGCACTTTAACGATGTGTTTGAAGACTATAGCCAGTGGAAGAGCAGCGTCGGTTATGGCCTTCGGTTTCACATTGATGTTGTTGGAGTTCGCAGCACAGTGGTGCGTCTTGATGTCGCTTATCGCCTTGATAGCTCCGAAGATCGTACTCCGCAGTTTTACTTTGGGGTCAATCAATCTTTTTAGCGTCTGCGTTTTATTCAGGCGCCTGCTTGGGCAACTTATTCGTTCGCGTTTGGCTTGTTAAGATTCCTTGGTCGAGCAGGCTTGTGGATTGGGGCTTCTTTGGCGTTGCTTGCGTTTGAGGCGCTTTCGTTTCTCTTGGCTGCTCAGTCCCACTCTTCAACACTTTGCCAACGGAGTCTTTGATCTCTTCTAATGCTTGAATGAGTTTCTCTACGACGGGCTCGGCGACGGCGGGGCCTTCGGTCTTTAAGATCTTTGCGAGGTTACGGCAGAGTTCAGCCATTTCTCTGGCACCAACGCCATTGGCTTGATAGGCCATCTTCTTGGCATGGGCTGAGATCTTGACCTGATCGCCAACGAGCATGGCCCGTTGCAATTGCCCAAGGTTGCTCTCCATGAATTCAAGGAATGATTGAAGCATGCTTTGGAGCGCGCCGAAGCCATCTTTGCGGCAGAGTTCATCGAACTTATCGAGGGCCTCCGGCTCGAAGGCCGAGCCTTGACTTTGGGCCATCTCATCGGGGCTAAGGTGAGTCGACGAGAAGAAGACGGCGGTTTTTGGATTCCCTGCCGTTCGGCCAACCACCGGGCCCCAGCGCTCAAGGGTTCTCTCGAAGTCGGACTTACGAACAGGTTTCGAGATGTAGTCATCCATCCCATGCCTTAGGCACTTCTCTCGGTCTCCTTGCATCGCGTGAGCGGTCATCGCGACAATAGGGGTGTGCCCCTCCTTCTTTTCTGTCTTTTCTAGCTCGCGTATGGCCATGGTGGCTTCATAACCGTCCATGATCGGCATTTGGCAGTCCATGAAGACCATGTCGTAGGGAGCGACTTCGAGCATCTCCATCGCCTCTTTGCCGTTGGCCGCGCTATCGACCCGACAACCAAGCTTCTCAAGCATCTTGACCGCAACCTTGAGGTTGACGCTGTTGTCTTCGGCGACGAGGATTCGAGCTTGGAAGAGTGGGTCTTTATCTGGATCTCGATCTTGGGAGGATTGGTTCTTCTTCTTGTGGCCGCGGGCGAGGATGGCGCTGCGCGATTGCTTGGTCCAAACTCGGGATAGTGTGGCGAGAAGCTCAGAGCTGCGGGTCGGTTTGGTGAGTCGAGCTTCGAACTTTGCCTTCTTCGCTTTGGTGTCCACAGAAGTGTCAGCGGCGGAGGACAAGAGGATGAGGATAGTGTCCTTAAAGCGCTCGTCGGCGCGCACTTTCAAGCCGAACTTCTCTCCAGACATCACTGGCATCATGTTGTCCGTGACAACGATTTCGTAAGGGTCCAGGGAGCCATGAGCGACGCCAAGTTCTGCGAGGGCGGCGGCTCCTGAATCGACGGCGGTGGGCCGCATGCCCCAGCGTTGAATCTGCTCGACGAGTACCTGCCGGTTGACTTGGTTGTCGTCGACGATAAGAACTCTAACGCCTCTAAGTTCAGTGGTCCCGTAGGCAACCGGCTCAGGTTCCGGATCGATGGGGAGGTTGAGCCTGAGGGAGAACTTTGATCCGGTGTTGATCTCACTTTGACATGAGACGTCTCCCCCCATGAGATTGGCGAGCTGCTTACAGATGGCGAGGCCGAGACCGGTGCCTCCGTATCGTCGTGTCGTCGAAGCGTCAGCCTGGGTGAACTTCTCAAAGAGCTCTTGGATGCTCTTCTCGGCGATCCCAATACCTGTGTCTTCCACGGTGATCGTTATAGCGGCGGTCGCTTGCCCCTCGCTGTTTTTTATTTGCTCGCCTTCAACGTTAATGAGCACATGGCCTTTCGCGGTGAACTTGATGGCGTTGTTGGTGAAGTTCGTGAGTATCTGTCGGATGCGTCCGACATCGCCCTGGAGGAAGCGCGGCGCGTTCGGGGCGTAGCGAATGATGAGTTCGAGCCCTTTTTTATCAGCGCCGGAGGCGAGCAGGTCGGCGACTTCTTCAATGGCGAGGCAGAGATCAAAGGCGACGGATTCAAGGGCTAGCTTTCCGGCTTCAATCTTTGAGAAGTCGAGGATGTCGTTAATGATTGTGAGCAGCGATTCGCCGGAGTTCCGAGCGGTTTGGGCATATTCGAATTGACGCGGTTGCAGCTCGGTGTCGAGGAGAAGGCCAAGCATTCCAATGACGCCGTTCATGGGGGTGCGAATCTCATGACTCATATTGGCGAGGAATTCACTCTTGGCTAGGCTCGCGCCTTCAGCGGCCTCTTTGGCGGCGCGGAGTTCTTCTTTGGTCTTGCGCTCTTCGGTGACATCTCTTGCGGTGGCAAAGATCAGACCGTCTTCGTGGGAGTTGACCATGGCCCAGGACAGCCATCGTGTGGAGCCATCTTTACAAAGATAGCGGTTGTCGAAGGTGAAGGTGGCCCGTTCCGCGGCGCGGATGAGTGTTTTCTTTGTTCGTTCGAGGTCTTCGGGGTGGACAAAGCTAAGGATATTGCTCTTCTCAAGCTCGTCGTCGCTGTAGCCGAGGACCTTCTTAAAGGTTGAATTGACTCGGATAAATCGTCCGTCCCGACCTGTGATAGACATGAGGTCCGGAGACAGCGCAAAGAATCGGCTGATGGCCAGTTCAGCGCGGCGAAGCTCGGTGTTGTCGCGACAGATGGCGCTGAGGTATTCGAGCTCGCCAGTCTTGGAGCGGTGGGCGACGATATGCATGGATATGGGGCGGCGATTTTCGCCGTTCTTGAAGAAGGTCTCGCCGCTCCAAGTCCCGTTCTCTAAGGCGCAAGGGATGCTCTCCCCTTTTATTTTGAGCGCTTCTTCAGGGGGCTGGAAGTCACCGATCTTGTAATCGACGACGGTCGCCATTTCTGTGAGACCGGTCATTTGGCGTCCGGCCGTGTTTATGTAAACGAGCTGGCCGTTGCTCTTGAGGATTCCAATGAAGTCGGGAGACGCTTCAACGACAGAAGTGAAGCGGCTTCGGGCTTCGTCGAGCCAGAGCTGATCGTTGATGTCGCGGAAGACACCGGCCACCCGAATGTCGTCTCCGACATCGTAGCTGGGGTAGGTTTCCATGTTGACCCAGCGGACTTCGCCGTCTGGGCGAATCAGGCGAAAGCGTTTGGATCGGGGCCCGAATGACAAGGTCTCCCAGTGCTTCGCGACATCGGCTTCGTCTTCGGGGTGAATCAATTCTAGGAGGCAGCCAACGTGTTCGTAGAGAGGGGAGCGTTCGTATCCGGTGAGCGTCTCATAGGCCGCGCTGACGAAAATCATTTGATTTCGTCCGATGTCGAGGAGGAAAGTGACCTCTTTAAGGTTGTCGTTGAGTTCGGTGAGGAGGGGGTCTACTTTTTCAGTTTCAATAATGGCGGCGGTGTGAATTCCTGATTCTAGGAGTTCTGGGTGGAAGCCGCGCCAGCGATCGAAGGCGAGGCCAGCATGGTGACAGAGCATGTTGAGCAGTCGCAGGGCCTCCTTTGAAATCTCACCATCTGGGATGAAAAGGACCACGCCTCCTACGGCGCCACCAAGGGGGACTGAATAGAGTTGTTCGCTCTCTGGGCGGAGCAGCCAGGTTCCGACAACGTCTTTCTTCTCTTCATCGGTCCAGGGCGCTTTGAAGTGTGCGGTTTGGGGGAGCCTCAGCGCTTGGCCAAGGTTCTTATCGTCCTCGGTGTAGGTCAGCATTTTTTTGAGGGGACCGAGGAAGCGACCGTCTTCAAAACGTGCGGGGACACACCAGAATTGGAGATTGTATGGAAGTAGAAGTAAGGCGCGTTGAATCGGAGTTATTTGGGCGGAGGCATTGAAGAGGGTCTCCCAGATTTGTTCTTCAGTCTGGCATTGGAAGAGCTCCAAAATAGCATCATGGAGACGGCTGAGGCCGTCGATATTGGAAAATCCCTGACTGTGGATCGGTATGCTCTGAAACGAGTCCAACATGTAAGTTTTTTCAACCTGACTAAAAGATAGGAGCCCCCACATCACTACTTATAGCACTTTTTAAGTTTAACGAAAATTTCGAGATCGGATAGGAAAGGGTGTCATCGAATCAGGCAATGCTTCGAGGCTTCGAACCATTAAATGCACAACTTCTCCTTGCCGCTCAACTTTTCCAGAGGCCATGAGCAGGATGGAGCGTCGAAGGATAGAACGGTATTTCTCAACAGTTGGTGGAGGAACGATTAAATTCATGGCGCCGTCTTCATCTTCGAGTGTCATAAATAAAACGCCGTTCGCCGTTGATGGACGCTGCCGAAGAACAACGATTCCAGCGACTTTTAATTTTTCTCGATGAGCGCTTTGTTTCAATGTTTTTGCAGAGACACAACCCAATTCTTTCAGAGTGACTCGAAGCAAAGCCAAGGGATGACGCCGAAGGGTGAGCCCTGTTTGGCGAAGGTCGGTGTAAATATTCTCGGCCTCTGTCAAAGATGGAAGAGGGACAGGCGCAGTGTATTTGGGGAAGGAGAGTAAGCTCTGAGGCCCTGAGGGCCGGAGCGCTTGCCAGAGAGCTTCTCTGCGGCTTTGACAGCTTCGGAATACGTCCGCCTGAGCCAGAGCCGTCAGCGCTTTTTGAGGCAGCTTAAGGCGCTCACGGAGCTGTTCAAGGTCTTGGTAGGGACCGCTCCCTCGACGCTCACTTTCAATGGCCTGCCCGGCCTTTGATCCTAAACCCCGCACAAGCCGTAGACCAAGGCGGAGCTTTGGCCCTTCAAGGCCCCAATGCTGTGGCAGGAGCCTCAAGAGATCTTTGGGAGATGTGCGCTTCTCGCTTTCGTGAACAAGGCTGCAATCCCAGGAGCTCTCATTGATATCGATGGGGAGTATGGTCACGCCGTGGTCCCGAGCATCACGAATCAATTGAGCGGGGGTATAAAAGCCCATGGGTTGACTATTAATCAGGGCGGCGGTGAAGACGGCTGGATGAAAGCGTTTGAGCCAGGCGGAGACGTAGGCAATCAAAGCAAAACTGGCGGAGTGACTCTCGGGAAAACCATACTCGCCAAAGCCAGCGATCTGCTTATAAATTTGCTCGGCGAAGCTCTTAGGGATACCTTTCTTCTCAAAGCCCTCCATAAGCTTCAGGCGATATTCGTCCATGATTCCGCGCTTGCGCCAAGCCCCCATGGCTCTTCTTAAACCGTCCGCCTGGGCCGGAGTGAAGCCCGCGGCGACAACCGCCAGGCGCATTACTTGTTCTTGGAAGAGAGGCACCCCCAAGGTGCGCTCAAGGACCTCTCGGGTGCAGGGATGAGGATAATTCCAAGGCTTGCCCCCACGTCTCTGCAAATAAGGATTGACCATATCTCCTTGAATAGGACCCGGTCTAACGAGGGCGATTTCAATGACGAGATCATAAAAACAACGCGGCTTGAGGCGAGGCAACATAGACATTTGAGCCCGGCTCTCGACTTGAAAAACGCCCACTGTGTCGGCGTGGCAGAGCATGTCGTAGACCGCTTTCGCTTGCTCTGATTCGCCGCGCCCCCCGGGGTCCTCTGCGACGATAGAGGCCATCGCTTCTCGGGGGTTCCTTCGGGCCAGGTAAGAGAGCTTCGAGCCTTTATGAACAGGGCTATCAATCATGAGGAAGGCTCGGTGAAGGGCGCTGAGCATTCCCAGGGAGAGAATGTCAACCTTTAAGAGTCCCATAGTCTCAATGTCGTCTTTGTCCCACTCGATGACTGTTCGGTCTTCCATAGCGGCGTTTTCAATAGGGACCAGCTCATCCAAGCGCCCTCGGGTGATGATCATACCGCCGACATGCTGGCTGAGATGCCTTGGGAAGCCGAGTAAATCTTGGCTGAAGGAGAGGATGTTATTGATAAGTTGATCATTCCCAAGGTCATCAAAGCCGGCCTCGCGAAGGTTCTCTGCCCGGGGTTCTTCCCCGTGAAAGCCGGTGGCGGCTTTGACTAATTTATCGAGGCCAGTCGCACTAAAACCAAAGGTTCGGCCAACATCCCGGAGGGCGGAGCGACGCCGATAAGAAATGACGGTGGCGGTCATTCCAGCTCGTTCTCGGCCATATTTCTGATAAAGATATTGGAGGACCTCTTCTCGGCGCTGATGCTCAAAGTCGACATCGATATCAGGAGGTTCATCTCGTTCGGCGGAGATAAAACGCTCGAAGAGCATGTCGTGGCGCTCTGGGTCAATTTCAGTGATTCCAAGGCAATAACAGACGACGGAATTGGCGGCGGAGCCTCGCCCCTGACAGAGGATTTTTTTGCTTCGAGCAAAGCGGACTAAGTCGTAGACCGTGAGAAAATATGGCTCGTATGAGAGTTCAGCGATCAATTTCAGTTCATGAAGAATGAGCCCCCGGACTTTCTTTGAGACGCCGTTCGGGTAGCGCATCTCCGCGCCTTTCCAGGTCAGCTTTTGGAGATATTCGGCTTCGCTTAGATTGTCTGGGCAAATCTCTAGAGGATATTCGTAGCGTAATTCGCTCATTGAAAATTGACAGCGATCAACGATTTCCAAGCTTCGTTCAATTGCACCAGGAAAGAATTCGGCGAGCAGAGCTTGCATATCCAGAGCAGATTTAAGATGCCGCTCTCCATTTTGAAAGGCGCGACGACCTATCTCATGAAGCGGACAATGCTCCTTGAGCCCGGTCAAAATAGTTTGCAGGTCTTGCCTCTCTGAGCTGTGAAAGTGAACGTCATTGGTGGCGACGAGGGGCAGCTCAAAGCGCTTTGATAATTGGAGAAAATGGTCTCTGCGTTCAAAGTCGTGGGCTTCATAAAAGCGCTCACAAAGCAGATAGAGGCGATCCTCAAAGGCTTCTTTCAGAGGGGCTATAGAGCTGTGTTCGTTGTGACTGGAGAGAATGGCAAGGATGTCTTGAGAGTGGTTTAGGATGTCGGATAGCGAGAGGATACTTGAGCCTTTGCTAGCCCGCCGGCGACCAAGAGTGATAAGGCGGCTGAGGCGTCCGTAACCGTTTCTATTGAGGGCATAGAGAAGGATCGGGGGGGCGTCGCTCGCTGTGATCTCTGAACCAATGCAGAGCTTGATGCCCTCTTTTTCGCAGGCCTTGTACATTCTGGGCGCAGCGGCGAGAGTGTTGAAGTCCGTGAGGCCAAGGGCGGGATGTCCCAGCTCACGAGCGCGCTCACACAGCTCTTCAGGAGATGAAGCGCCGTGCTGAAAGCTGAAGGCCGTCTTGACACGTAATTCCGCGTAGTCCATGATTTTAGGTGCGCTTTAAATATCCGAACATAAACAAAACACAAGCTACCGGATAGGTCTGACAAAGAGCGCCGGGATGGATGTTTATGGATGTTTCTGGAGCTAAGATCAGCCATGAACAATTCTGCAGGCGAACACTAGATCGAGGGCAGAGACAGCGAAGCGCCGAATTAGAAAAAAAAGAAACGCAGCAGCGAAGTTCGAAGGCGATTAACGGCCCGTCAGAATCTCTAAAAAACGTGCGGCCGCATCTTCCGCTGTCCATTGCCCCGCAACCTGCTTCGCCAATTCTCTACGTGACCGCTGCGCGGGGTCTAGCGCCAGCTCTTTCAATGCGGAGAGCAAGTCGGCCTCGGTGTCGGCCAGCCAAGCCTTGTCTTTTAGTAACTCAATCGCGCCATTGTGCTTGGTGGTCAACACTGGAATGCCCGCCGCGAGCGCTTCCAAAGTGACTAAAGAGCATGGGTCATAGTGGCTGGGTAACAATAAGGCGTGGCCAATCGAAAGTAATTGAGGCACATCCGTTCGGGGGCCAAGGCAATGCTCTTGAGGGCTGAGGCGGTGTCCTGGCTTCTTGCCAATGTAGAATAAATGCTGCTCTGGGGGCGCCGCTTTCATGACCCGAGAGAGGGTGACGCTCCCTTTCAAGCGAGGATTCATCGCGACAAAAAATAGTAATTGAGAGCCTTTGTCAATTCCCATGTCCTCACAAAAACGCAGTCTTTTTTCTTCCATAGCTTGCCACGATAACTCGGGGAAGATATGGGTTGGGGCGCCGTTTGGACATAATTGAATCAATGATTCTGGGACTTTATGAAAGGCCATCATGTCTTGTTTGACTTTGTTAGAAAGCGCAATAGCTCGACACTGCCCCGAATGAATTCCGCTGTAGATACTGTTTTCAATGTCTTTGAAAACGGCTTCGACGGGCCTAAGGCGCTTGGCTAACAGCGCGACCTTGCCATGAATGGGAGACCGTCCGGCTCCGCAGGAGGCTCTAAGTGTGGCTTCGTGAACACCCCCATGAGGCCAATGAAAATCGCCCCCGAGCATCTTGCCGCATGACACAAGGCAGTCATAACCTTCGCGTCTCGCATAAGGCGAGAGCGTCTCTCCAAGAGCCCGCGCCCGTTTGGCTCGGCCCAATTTAGGCAAGGTCACTGTGAGAATTCGTGGACCCTTCCGGCCATCTGGGGCGGTGCTCGAATTCTGAACTTGGCTCCGACCAGCGGGAGCGAGGATGGCGCAGTCTTGACCCAGAGTTTCCAGAGCCTTGGCCATAGTCATGACCGCTCGCTCCGCGCCTCCTCTCTCCAAATCAATAGACTCGACTAAGAAGGCAATGCGCATTAGACCTTCCGCCCTTTCCGGGCTAAGATCTTGGCCTTTCTGGCGATCGCACGGAGCTTGGGAACAGCGTTACGAAGCTCCGCTTTTGCCGGCCAATAACCCGCTAAGAAGCTGTGTCGGACTGTGTTTGGAACAAGGCCTGTGGAGGAATAGAGCAAGGCAGCGAGGTCTTTAACAATCCAGCGCTCAGGAACTTGACCGGGCCAATGACAGATGCGCTCGCAGTCGAGCAGGCCTAGGACGTCGTCGTTGGTCATGAATATGTGGCAAAGGTAGAGGTCTTTGTGGCAAAAGCCCGCGTCGTGAAAACGTCGAATCCATTGCCCTAAAGCTCGCGCAATGCGCCGCTGTCGACGCAGAGTGAAGCAAGGACTTGCTTCTTGAAGCTGCGATTCAAGAGAGCGCCCTGGCAGCTCTTCTAAAACAATGAAGGATAGACCGCGAAATAGAGAACCCCCAAGGCCTGCTGCAACAGCCTTAGGGACACGAAAACCCAGGGCGTCAAGTTGATTCAGTCTTTGCCACTCCGTGACACCAGAGAGCACGGGGAAGTTCCATTTCAAGGCGGCACGAATGAAAACCGAGAGCCTGGAATAATGATAGCGCTTAAGAAAGTAAGTCTTTTCGTTCTTCATAAATTGAACAATAGACTTCTCGGGATAGCGCCTTAATTCTTCGCCGAGCGCAAACTTGTCGGCGCCCTCAACCGTTGTAAGTTGGCATGCTTCAAGAAATGGGATGGAGTCTTTCCGTAGGATAACCTTCTCGCGGAATTGCCAGAGATCATCACTTGGGCCGGTCATACAGGCTTGTAGGCTTCGAGAATGCGATTGATGACTTCGGAGGTCGAATGATCCTTTGGGTCTCCAACGATGGCGATCTGACCGCCATAGGCGAGGACCGTAGGGGTCTCGGGGATGGTCTCGGGGGTGTAGTCGGTGCCTTTGCAGTAGACCTCTGGCTTGACCTGCCTGAGCAAGACATCGACCGTCGTCTCATTGAAGAGCACAACATAGTCGACGCAGCCCAAAGCAGCGAGCAGCTCCGCCCGCTCGGCTTCGGGGTGAATGGGGCGCTTTGGGCCCTTACTGACTTGAACGGAGTGGTCGGTGTTGACGGCAATGAGGAGGCGGTCAGCGAGGGATTTGGCGTGGACGAAAGAGCGCAAATGCCCGACATGGAAGAGGTCGAACGCGCCGTTTGTCATGGCTATTTTGAGACCGGCGCTTCGATCTTTGGCGAGCTGATCGAGGAGGCTTTGATAGCTGTGAAAGAATTGGCCCATAACTGGCATTACCCCGCTGGCGTGCTGCTCTCAACATCTGTGTTTGGAACCGACTCCGACTCTAGGACATGGTCGAGAGCTTGAGCTCGGGCGAGCTTTGTAAAGACGCCGTCCTGGGCGACGAGATCGTCGTAGGTGCCTTGTTCAACAATATGACCTTTATTGAGCACTAGAATTTGGTCAACGTTGCGAATGGTCGAGAGCCTGTGGGCAATGACGAAGGCCGTGCGTCCCGACTTGAGCTCATCAAAAGCGGCTTGGACGGCTTGCTCTGTGGCTGTGTCAAGGCCGCTGGTCGCCTCATCGAGGATGAGTATCTTTGGGTTTCTCAGTAAGGCGCGAGCAATGGTGACTCGCTGGATTTGCCCGCCAGAGAGAAGCGACCCTCGGTCGCCGACGACGGAGGCATAGCCATCTTTCATGGCCATGATCTCGTCGTGAATTTGAGCCTTCTTCGCGACCTCACGAATTTCGTCAT
Organism: Planctomycetota bacterium; assembly: GCA_029210225.1. Taxonomy (GTDB): domain Bacteria; phylum Planctomycetota; class J058; order J058; family JARGOJ01; genus JARGOJ01. The sequence goes on along the minus strand of JARGOJ010000008.1, from coordinate 18,361 downwards.
CGGAAGCGTCAAGGCGCCCGTAGCGAATGTTGTTGGCGATGGTGTCGTTAAAGAGGAAGGCGTCTTGGGTGACAATAGCAATCTGAGCAAGCAAGGATTGCCGGGTCCCTTTGCGAATATCAACACCGTCAATCAGTATTTCACCTTTGTCGGCTTCGATAAAGCGAGGTATGAGGTCGACCAGGGTGCTCTTCCCGTGGCCTGTTCCCCCAACAATGGCTGTCTGTGTATCGACGGGGGTGGTGAAGCTGATGTCATGAAGGATTTGTATCTTCTTGTCATAGCTAAAGCAGACACCTTTATATTCGATTGATTTGCTAATAGGTGCCAGCTCGATGGCGTCTGGAGCGTCTTTGATGGTGGCTTTCTTATCGAAGAGTTCAAAGACCCGTTCAATTCCAGCGGAGGCATCTTGCAATTGAGTCCAGGCTTTGGCCAATTGTTTTGCAGGCATATACATCATGACTACAATGGTCACAAAGCCAGCAAAGGAACCGGTGTCGACGCCGCCGATGTTTTTTAGAATCAACAAACCACCCCCTAGGAAAACGAGCGGAATGGTGAGGTTGTTAATCAAGTTTAGAAATGAGCGGGCCATAAGGCGAGACTTGATGACTGAGATGCCGTGGTGGAGAAGAATGATTGTGCGCTCGCGGAATCGAGCGGCCTCGAACTCTTCACGGTCAAAGGCTTTCACTGTTCTGATGCCCGAGAGCATCTGTTGCATAGCTCCAACGGCCTCCGCTGCAGATTGCTGACGGCGACGGGCTTTGCGACGAATCTTCTTGCCAATATAGCGCACTGGAAGAATGACGCTTCCTCCCAGTAAGACAATGGAGAGGGAGAGCATCGGCGAAAAGTAAATGGCCATAATTAAGAAGAAGACCAGTCGGATAGGATGAGTTAGAACCGCAGAAAACATGACATCTAAGGCTATTGCAGTTGTACTGACATCATTGGTCAGTCGACTAAAAAACTCGCCCTGATTGCCGCCTTCAAAGTAGCTGAGCTCTTGAGAAATTAGATGTTTCGCCAAGGCGTTTTGTATGTCAATAACGATCTTCGCGACGAGGATTCGTCCAAGATATTGACTGAAGAATTGACTGACGGACAGGATCAAAGCAAAGCCTGCGGCGGCGAGGACAACCCACTTAAGGGTATCCCAGGCCGAGTGGAAGGCGGCCTCGTAGTTGGCCTTGCGAGCTTCGAGAGAAAGGGCGATGGCCATGTTCTCTCGGCGCGGATTCTTCAGATAACTGCGGGCTTTCTTCTGCATGAAGATACCCCGAGAAAAGGCTGGCCAAATGCGGTTTTTAGCGGGCTCTTTGGTGTCGAGATCTCGGGCCAGAAGCAAGAGGTTCTTGCGCGTGTCGTCGAGGATTCTTCCAGCGTTCGTGAGGTTCTCAGGGGAGAGAGGAGGCCCAAGGGTGAGGTAGGGGTCTTTCATGATGACGGCGGCGGAAGGCGCTAACTCGGGGTTCTTGAGCTCGGGTTCAAAGGACTTCAGCTCTTTCTGTAAGACCGCATCAAAATCACCGTTGAGCCCGTAATCAAAACGAATCTTGATCGCATCCTTAGAGTCGTTGTTTGCCAGGAAGACTTTATTGAGCAAGGGCTCAATGAGGACCGCACGACCACCTTCGGAGGCGCCGAGTAGAAGCGTCGACAGGAAGAGGACGCCAATCATTCCCAGGTACGGTTTGACGAATGGGAAGAGTAAGGTGGCTTGTCGAACGGCATACAGAGAGGACTTCTTCCTCTTGCGTAGCTCTTGTTCGGCGGTCAGTTCTTCAGTCATATGTATTTTGCTCTTTAGGGACCTATCGCGCTTTTCAGGACGCGACTTGAGCCCTCATCTGAATGATTTGAGCGTCTGCGTCCCAGCAAAGAGGAAGCCATTCTCCATTTTGTAGCGCGATGCGCGAGACAGGGCCTGAAAAACCACCGAAAGTCACGAGGACGTGCGTACAAGTGACCGCTAAAAATAAGAGGGTTCTCCAAAATTTAAACGGTGAAAATCGACGATTTTCCAAACGGACCGGTTGGAATCCCCAAGGATACTTAGTCCTGTTGTTGGCACGACCTTTGCCTTATAGGGCCGACCCAAGCTAAACAGCAAAGAGCAACGAGCTAACAAGAGCAAGGAACGATTTTATGCGAATCAAGAAGTCGAGTTTGATCCTCATGATGATGGTGTTGGTGGTTCCGGCCGCCGCTCAAGATTCGAAGAAAGTTCCTAAAACACGTGCGGAAAAGCTATCGATCAAGGCCGATCATGTGAACATCGGCCAAAAGGGAGAAACGATCTTTAAGGGACATGTGAAGATTCGGATCGGTGACTATGAAATCCGTACTGATGAGCTAGTCCGAGGCGCCAAGAGCAAGACGTTCGAGGTGCCCGGACTTATGAAGTGCTACCAAAGGACTGGCAAAAAAGAGCTGGTGGGAGAAGCAAAGAGCGGGACCTTCGATTTGGAGAAAAATCTGCTCATCTTAGAAGATGTCAAGACGCTTGGTCTCTTCGGTGAGGGCCAGGCGGAAAAGGCCCACATCACCATTAACGACAACTCTGGTACCTTCTACAAGGCACGCTTCAAGGACAAAAAGTGGGGAGCGATCAGCGCCGATCGCTGCGTTGTCGTCAAACAACAAAAAATGATCCTGTCAGGGAACGTGATCTTTAACCACGAACAGGGCCGGCTCAAATGCAAGCGCCTGACTCTTTCCGAAGACTATTCAGAGAAAAGACCTAAGGTTCACTATGAGAGCGGAGATGTGAAGGGTTTTTTCTATCGCACGAAACAGAGCTAGTGGGGCCGCCCATGAGGCCCAGAATGGAAGACAGGACTTGCTCTTAGGCCGTGCGCATCACATGAGCGCATTCGCTTTGTCGGAATTTGCGTGGCTCAAAGATTTTTTTCAACGCCCCTGTTCTTCATACACAAGTTTTGCAAGGTCCTCATAGCCAATAAGAACGAGTTCTCTAGCCTATCGCGTGATAAATCACTCGCGTTTGCTCGGAGTCTATCCCAGCTTAATTAGAACTGCTTCCTCGTCAAATCGTACATGGGGAGGTATTTTCTTGGCGGGTATTCATCTATTTATAAGGGTTCAGGCCATGGTAGATAGAAACGAAAAACGTAAATCACGGCGCCGAGCACAACCGAAGTGGATACTTCTCTTGTGTTTACTGCCGTTTATGTCCGTGGGAGGAGTCTTGGCGACCCCCATTGGTCGGGTGTGGATGTACGTCAGCGTGATGCAGCTTGCGTCGGAGAATTCACGCATTGAAGCTGTCCAAAAGCTCGGTGATATGGGGCCTGTGGCCGCGCCGGGAATTCGCGCCGCCATGCACGACGAGAATCAACGCATTCGCCTCGCTGCCCTCATTGCCATTAAAGGCTGGGGCAAAGACACGAGCTGCGTCGCCCCCGAGCTCGTTCAGCTCCTCGATGACGACGCCCACGTGAAGTCTGGCGCTGGTGCCTGGAATCTAAGTCTCCAATCGCGCTTGACCCTGGAGCGACTTCAAGGCAAAGCCATCCCCGCCTTGATCGACGGCTTGAAGCACAACTCTTCTAAAATCAGAAAGACCGCTGCGGCGATACTCGGAAACTTGGGGCCAAAAGCCCTACAGTGCGTTCCGCCCCTGCTTAGGTTGCTCGACGATCATAACCACGAAGTAAGGGAGAGCGCCGCTCACGCCCTTCGCCGAATCGCCGTGCTCGATCAAAAAACGAGCATCAAAGAGATTCAAAAACGCCTGTCAAAACAAGCTTGAGCCTCTATCTCAACACTCGTTAAAACCCCCATAAACCAAACTCCCGAGCGCGGTGAACCACGAAGCAATCAGCTTTGGGACGAGCTGCGCCATGGCAGAAGATAGCCGTCAATCCTTGAACTTGGTGAAGGCCAATCAAAGTCGTCGGTAAACAGTCGAAAGAGAAAGAGGAGAATCGAACTCAATCGATTCTCCTCTCTCTGTTTTAAAGGCGAAAGAAGCGGCGCTTCAGTCGTCGAGTCCGTCGTAGAAGTAGCTCTTACGACGAGGCTTAGGACTGTGCTTTGGCTTCGCCTTCGCGGCAGGCTTTGTCTTCGCAGCAGTCTTTGCTTTTGTTGTGGGCTTGGCTTCGACGAGGGGCTTCTTGGTGGCTTTGACTTTAGGCTTGCTAAAACCACCCCACTCAACAAGCTCCAAGTTCACGACGCCGTTGGTCTCAATGCGAACCAAGCCGTGGACTGGAACGTCGTGGGACACGTACCACTTAATCTTCTCGCCCCGAGGACCCGTCAGCTCCATGAGGATGCATTTGAGGTCTTTACCACCGATGGTTAAGGTCTCTGTCTTGTAGGCAGCGACTTTCAGCGCAGCGGGAGGCTTGAGCAATTCACGACGAGGAAGGGAGAACGGAGAAACTTGTTCTTTGCCGTTTACCTCAAAGCTGCGCTCCATGCTTACGGTCTCTGCGTCAACGGAGACAACCCGAAGGGTCAACTCACGAGAGACACCGTTGCGGCCGTTTTGACGAAGGCGGATCCACTCACCCTCTTGAACGTTGAAGATAGGGTCTTTGTGACCTTTCTTAGCTTTAGGGTTTTTGCTATCAGAGCTTGAAGCCTTGATATTGGGCTTCTTAGTCGGCTTGGATTTTGCCTTAGGCTTGGCGGCCTTCGCTGCGGCGGCTTCTGCCTTGAGAACCTCCAAGGCTTTGAGCAGCTGAGGATCGCGACCTTCGCGGCGATCTTCAGAGGTCTCTTCGACAATGAAGTCTGGCTTGACGCCATAACCTTCGAGGTTGGTTCCGTCCATTCCGAAGAAGCCGGAGCGAGCGATGCGGAAGCTGCTTCCGTCGCTGAGGGTGATGTTGTTGGTGCCGATCACGCCGCCTGCTGTAGGAACGCCGACGATTTTACCAACGCCCGCAGCGCGGAACATGTATGGGAAAACCTCAGCGTCACTAAATGAGCGCTCGTTGGTGAGGACCACGACCGGGCGATCCCAGTAAAGAACAGGCTGGGTCAAGCGTTGGCCGTTGCGTCCACGAATGTGAGCGAGAGGCTTGGCGATGAGGACAGCCATGAGCTGGTTGTGAATGTTTCCACCACCGTTGTTGCGGACGTCGAGGATCATTCCTTTGACAGAACGAATGCGATTCCAACGAGCCACGGCTTGCTGGAACTTGTTCAAGTTCTGTTGGTTCATTGCGGTGAGGTGAATGTAGACATACTCGTTGCGGAAAGAGCAAGCGTCGCGAACGCGCTTGTCGCAGCTCATGTGCCAGTTGCGATACTCCAAACCACGAAGGCTACTAAAGGGCATTGGCTTGAGAGTAATGGCGCGCTCGTCTCCAAGGCCAGACTTCGAGAATGGCTTGAATCGGATGAGGACGTCTTTGCCAACAGTGCCTGCGAGAACCTTATCGAGGTTGATGTTCTTGCTTAAGCGTGTTCGCCCAATGCGAGTGACGACGTCACCAATACGGAGACCGGCTTTGTCAGCGGGGCCACCAGCGAGGACGTCTTCGATTCTCATGGAGCCGTCTTTGTTTGCTGTGCAATCAAAATCAAGTCCGAGATAACCGGTCTGCTTGACCTTTGGCAAAGCGCTGTTACCCGATTGAGAGCCGCCCCAGATTCCGAGGTGACTCGCGCCAAGCTCGGCGAGCATCTGGCGAATAATGTTGTGGAACTCTGTCTTGTCTTCAGCGTCGATGGCCATGTCGCGATATTTTCTCTTCATATCGTTCCAATTCACGCCGTGCATTTTACGGTCGTAAAAGCCTGATCCCAAAGCGTTCCATGCTTCGTCGAAGAGGTCGGAGAGCTCTTTGCGGAGGTTGACGGTCACGGTTCCAATAAATGGAATGTGCTCACCAGCAACAACGCTCTCAGGAGCCTTGACGCGGAAGACGCCGTTGCCGGCAGCCTTACGATCTTCTGTGAAGTAGATGTAATCGCCAGTGCCACTCCAACAAGCTGTTTTGCCGTCGCGAGCGATTTGCATGCTTGGTCCGCCACCAACAGAGATCACAAAGAGTCCGCCAGACTGACCGTTGGTTGGGCTGTATGCTTCGTAGACGATCATGCGGCTGTCAGGGCTGAAGCTCGGCACTTGGAAGAAGCCCGATCCTGGAGTGACCCGGCGAACGGCGCTGCCGTCCACGTTCATAATGTAAATGGCTTGAGTTCCGCCCCGCGCAGAGTCGAAGGCGATGAACTGACCGTCTGGAGAGAAGCTTGGGTCGTCGTCACCAGCGCTGTGCTTGGTCAATTGCTTGGTGGCCTTGGATTTGAGGTCGATGGTCCAAATGTCGCGGTTGCCGCTGCGCTCTGAGCAGAAGACGAGAGACTTGCCATCGGGGGACCAGTTGTGAAAGTGGTCGGCGGCGCGGTTCGTTGTGACTGGAGTTGAGGCCCCGGTTTTGATGTCGAGGAGATAGATGTCGTTGTTTCCGGATTTATTGGAGAAGTAGGCGATCTTAGTGCCATCTGGGGAGAACCTGGGCCATTGATCGTTGCTTGGTCCGGAGGTGATGCGACGGCCTTTACCACCGGCTGCAGGCATAATCCAGATATCACCGTGGAGGGTGAAGGCGATCATACGACCATCTTGGCTGAGGTGAACTTGTTCGCCGCCACCAGTGACGGTGCGAGCTTCAAAGCCGCTATTGCGGGCGTCGCTGCGGACATGAAGCTTAATGGCTGTGGGCTCTTTCCCAGGCTTGGTGAGGTTTGTTGTGAACAATTGTCCGGCGCGCTCGAAGACAACAGATTCGCAGTTCCAGTTGAGGTCGGGGCGGTGCACGTCATTGCCTGTGTACTTAGTGACTTGCTTTCTCTTCCCGCCAGTGAGGGGCATGGAGTAGAAGTTGGCGACGCCTTTTTCTTCAGCGACGAAGAAGAGGGTCTTGCTGTCTTTCGAGACAAAGGGGTAGCGCTCATTACCATCGGTCTTCGTGAGACGCGTAGGCAGGCCGCCCTTCGTTCCTGTGATATAGAGGTCGTAGTTGGCCGAGCCCTCGTAGTTATCCCAGTAGATGCTGTTAAAGCCGCGTGCATAGACGACGTTCTTACCATCCGGTGTGTAGGCGCCGTCGCGGGCTCCATCGAAGGTAATGCGCTTGGGGGTGCCGCCGTCGATGGCGACTTCGTAGAGGTCGAAGCGACCGACGCCGCCACCACGCTCCGAGCTAAAGAGCAGCTTCTTGCCGTCAGGGGACCAGTCGCAGAGGGCTTCAGAGCCGCTGTGAAAAGTCACTCTCTTTGGCTTGCCACCCGTTATAGGAATGATGAAGAGGTCGTAACGTCCGTTTCGCAAGGACGAGAAGGCGATTTGCTTGCCATCGGGACTGACACGGGCCAGGGTGTCCTGGGCATTGTGAATCGTGAGGCGAGTGACCGTTCCCTTACCATCGACGGGAGCGATCCAGATATCGCCGCGGTAGCCGAAGACCACCTTTTTGCCATCGGGAGTGAGGGACGGGTAGCGCAGTCCGCGGGTATACGGATCTGCCGCTTCTGCTGACCCACAGACAGCGCCGAGCATAAGCACTGCTGTAAGAAGTGTTTTCAAATGTGTGCCAGTCATAGAAATAAAGTCTTTCTTGCGAAAAGGGGAACAACCGAGTCTTTGAAAGTCCGAGGATTTTAGGATTCCAGGGCAACGCGAACAAGCAAGAACCGTCGGGAAGCTGAAATTCCTAACGAAAAGAGCCTCACCGCGAGACGGAGAGCCCCTATCCCGGGACTTTTTTACCGAAGAGACAAGCAGACGCTTCTCTTTCAAAATTTAAATGCGAGCGGCCGGTTTTGGAGTCTTAGAATGTCTGAGATTCATGTGCTAGCGAGGTTTTGGAGGGACCGCTCTAGGAGGAAGAATCATAAAGTTTTTAGGCATTTTTTAAGGTCTCTGGGGAATGATTTCGTCTTAGGGACCTGGAGCTGTCGATAAAGCACTGTAAGCCTTGATTTAGTTTCTTGACGAAAGAGAAAGTGACCTATGAAGAAGAGTTTCGTTCTATCACTGTTATCCCTCACTCTCCTCGCTACACTCTCCCTAGCCATGGCGCAGGACGAGAAAGAGAACCCCTATGCGGCCCTGCAAAAGCCTGGCGCGGCTCATAAGGTCTTCGAAGGATTGGTTGGAGATTGGGATGTGGTTCAAAAGGTCTGGGAGCAACCAGGCGCCACCGCGAAGGTCAGCAAAGGAAGCATGAAGCGAGCGTTGAAGTACGGAGGCCGCTTTCTTCAGGACACAATCTTGGTGAAGGAGAAGAACAAGACAGTCACCACCATCGCTATGCATGGCTACAACAATTGGTCGAAGGAATTTCAGACGACGGTTTATCACGACAATGATACGGGCATGTATCACTACACTGGGAACGTCGACAAAAAATCGGGGCTCTTCGTCATGACCGGAACTTGGTCGATTCTCATGAATGGCAAGAAGATGGTCGTTGGCGTTCGCTCTGTCATGACCCGAAGCGCCAAGAAAGAAGTGATGACCCTCTATTTCAAGTATCCCAATATCGACGAACATAAAGCCGGAGAAATGACCTACACCCGAAAAGCGACGAAGTAAACACAGCGCTCAAGTTCATCTGCCAGTATTAAAGTAAGAAAAGCCGAGCCTTGGTCGCGATCAGGGAGCGGCTTTCTTCTTTGGGATAAATCTGGCCGCTAAGGACATCCAGCGAGCCGGAAAAATCTAATCACTGTTCCGTCATTCAAGGAAAGTCAGGTGCTTCGCTTGACTTCAAAAGGAATTGAGCGCTAAGATCAAACGGTATAAAAACTAGTAATTTTAAGAATTTGAAAAGGGAAGAACTTATGAGGACTGTCGCCGTAATACTATTATCTCTCATGCTGTTTGGCTGCAATGCCGAAAAGGCCAAGGCAAAGAAGCAGGGCAATGAAGCCAGCGCCGTCGGATCGATAAGAGCGATCGCTGCCTGTCAGGCAATCTTTCTGGAAACCGGTGGCACGAATAAATACGGGACTCTCAAAGAACTTGGAGCAAAGGATCTGCTGGACGGTGAGCTGGCCGGGGGCAAGAAACATGGCTATAAGTTCAAGATGGTTGTCGGAGACAAAGACGGGAGCAATAAAGAGTTTCAATACAGTGTGACTGCAGAGCCCATTGAGAAGGGCAAAAGCGGGGATCGTTACTTCTTTGGGGATCACACTGGAGTTATCAGATACGACACTGAAAAGGTGGCCACCGCGCAGTCTAAGGCAATAGGAAGCTAAAGCGCTCGCCAGAATTGGCTTCCTAAAATTGATTGAAGCTTGCACGACAAAGACACCCTGGAATAACTCCCCGTTATTCCAGGGTGTCTTTCATTTGCACATTGGAGTCTTCAAGCCCGGACAAATCACTTAGGGAAAGCTCTTGTAGCTGATCTGCATTTTCTGAACGCCAGCTGGAGATTTCGTCACGTAGAAGACGGCGTAACCCTTCTTATCCCCAAACTGAGCAAAGTTCGAGAGCGCCGCAACATTCTTATGATGGACCATTGTGTGAACCGTCTCGTTTGTCACATCGACGACTCCGACCGCGGCCTCGTTCACTGCATTGTCCTTGGAATAAATTGTGAGCAACTCTGAATCGTTCCAGGTCTCGCGGACTGCCGCTCGGTCGCTGCGACTTGTCAATTCTGTCCATGGAACAGGAAACTCAAATTTGGTGAGAGAGATCGTTCCATCCACCGGGTCGAGGATGTAGAGTTTTTTATCGACCGCGCCGACATTCTTTGTCGCTGTCCAATGATGCTTGTAACCCAGCACATTTGAGAACTTTGGGAAAGTCTTCCCAGTCACGATATCTTTGAGAAGTCGACTGTTTGCGAAGATCATTCCATTATGAAACGGGGTGTAGCCAATTTCGATTTTTTGCTTGGGGCAAAACTCCCGCTTCGTGAGATTCAATGCAACACAGGCGACTATTTTGTCTTTTTCATAAATAGAGAAGGGAAGAAAATCGTCCTTTCCTCTCCGAAGAACGGGCCGTCGCCATTGACCTGGCCAAACATAAGCGAAATACCGAATACCCTTCATCTTGAGCTTTTTCTTGACCCGACCTTGTTCAACAAGAAATACAACAGAATCATTCGTTGTCCTATTATTCGCGACGGCAACAATGACCCTTTTCCCTTTGTAACTGAGATATGTGTAACTGTTTGAGTAGCCCTTCGCGAACTTCTTCGGCAGGCGGTAGAGCCTTTTTATCTTTCCTTTATTACTGATGAAGTAATAGCCGTCAGTCGCATAGACCGCCACTCCTCCCTTTGCCGGGTTTAGCAAAACAGTCGTCGATTTGAAGGGCGCGAGACTTTGCTTCCAGCGAACACGGCCCTTGGAATTTATACAGTAGAGATCGTAGCCAGTTTGATAATAAAAATATTTATCGCTCTCGATATATCGATCGCCGCCGACTGGTTTCGGAATCTTGTTCACAACACGTCCGGATTTTGGGTCGAGGACCACCTCACCGACAATGAGGAGCTTTCCAAACAGGTGAAAAAAGGTCATTTTTCCACTGACACTATAACTCCACACTTCCTTGCCATTCTCTCGTTCATAGACGTGAACCTTATACTGAGAATAATCTCCTACCAATAAATAGATTCGCTTCTCATCCATTCTCATCGTAGAGAACTTGCCTTTAAATTCCCCCAGTTCTTTGTCCCATGCTTCCACGCTCGAATAGGAGGACATGAACAAAAAGGCGAACAGGCATAGAAACGGAATTCTGAAACGATTCATGAAGAGGATCCTCTTTCTCTAAACTAGCCTTTTTAATATCTCGGCATAGTCCTTGTTGATTGTAAGTGTTTTAGAGGGATGCCTGGAACAAGTCAAGACCAGAATTTGAGGATGACTATGGATGTTGTATGAAATAGAGCCCTGCAAAGGGGTTTTAAGGAGTGACAGCTAGAACTCAATGTCCTTCGTTTGAGTTGTATCGGTGAGCAGTGCAGAGAAAGTCCGAGAATCTTTCCCTACTGTGAGCTAAGATCAAAAGTCTCCCCCCTTCATTCGGATTGAGAGTGAGCAAGCTATGTTGAACCCCTCCCGTGCCAATTCCATGATTCTAATTCTCACTTCTCTATTCCTAACGCTTTCCACAGCGGTCTTCGCGAATGAGGCGGACTACTCTGGTGATTGGCAAAGTAGCTTCGGGAAGATGCACCTGACTCAAAGTAAAGCAGTGGTGACTGGCTACTACATCTGGGACGGGGAGAAAGGCGTCATTTCTGGAAAGGTTGTCGGGGCGAAGCTCATTTTTAAGTACAAGGCTCTCGAAGAAAACGGCGAGGGTGTCTTTACTCTGTCTAAGGATAAGCAAAGCTTTCAGGGGAAGTGGCGAGTCGCAGGCACAAAAGAGTGGGGCGAGTGGACTGGAAAGAGAATTGTTCAAAAGATCGCTAATTACTCCGGCGTCTGGAAGACACGGTACGGACGCCTGAGGCTCATCCAGAAAGGGCAGGCCGTCCGGGGAATCTCTGCCTACACTCAGGAATCAAAGATCCGGGGTGACATTAAGAGCGGGACTCTTCATTTTCAATATCGCGAGGAGAAGGGAAAGCCTGGGGGCAAGGGAGAGTTTCAACTGGCGAAAGATGGTCAGTCCTTTTCGGGGCGCTGGAAGAGTCAGGATTCCACAGAATGGGCAGATTGGAATGGTCAGCGCGTCAACCCTGAAGCTGGGCGCCGCTGGCTTATTGTTTTAGAAGCGAATTGGGAAAGCAGCTTGGCCGAGAAAGAATACTCTTTTGGCAAGATGCTCAAGGCCTTCTTCGCACGACAAGCAAAAGTGGGTGTCCGACATCGCAGCTTCAGCAATAAAAAGAGCCTCCAGAAGTGGTGCCGAGATATTGCTTTTCTCCCCGAGCCGGTGGTCTTAGTGATCGCGAGTCACGGAACTCCGCAGGGACTTGTGGCCGGTGATGACACCGTCACGGCGAAGGACCTGGGGCCGCATTTAACCTACGCTCACAACATTGAATTACTACACTTTGCAGCTTGCTCTGTCATGCGAGGAAAAGTCGCAAACAATTTACAAAGTGAATTGGAAGGTTTGAACTCATTTCCAATCTCTGGATACACTCGGGATGTCGACTGGGGAGCGAGCGCGGTCCTTGAGTTTATGTATTATGAACTCATTCTGACTCACGGAATTCCACCGAAGAAAGCCGCGGCGAAGTTACTGAAAATACTACCCTTCGCCGGGAAGGATAAGGTCTCAGGAGCACCCTTCGAATCCGCCGACTTTCGCTTTCTCGACAATAAAGACTGAGTGACATCAACCAGAAAAACATGGGCCACAGCCTGTTAACGCTTGTGGAATTCTGTCAATCCGAATTGGGCAGATTGACGGACCTTTGAGTCTTTGGAGAGGCTTGCCTTGTTGAGAGCCTTTAAGACCACTTTGTCTTTGACGCCAACGGAGCCAAGCGTGACACAAGACGCGGCTTGCAAAGTTCTGTCTTTGCCCTTTAGCAGTTTTAGAAGGGGTGGAGTGATCAATGCACTGTGTTTGGCAAACGTTTTGTGGCCAATGATTGCATGACGACGAACTGCGACGTCCATTTTAGTATCTCGAGAGATTTTCAAAAGGAAAGAGGCAATCTTTTTTCGCTGATCCTTGAGTTTGACGAGTGTATTGATCGCTGTATAAGTTTGGAATTGCTTGGTTTTCTTATCCTTGATGATCTTTGTAAGCGCGGGATAAAGCAGTTCACTGTACTGAGTGAAGGACGACAGGTTATTCAATGCACCGGCCCACAGCTTGCTGTTCTTGGATTTTAGGCACTTTGTGAGGGCCAAGCAGGCTTCTTTTGTCCCAATCTTGGCTAAGGCTTGAAGCGCGGAACTACGATCAATATCCTCCCCCTCTGTGGCTAATCTCAATAAGACGGGCACGGATTTGTTTGATTGCTCCTCAAATGCGCTCAAGTATCTAAGGGCTGCCCTCCGTACCGACTGACTTGCCTCCTTTTTCAGGAGTTTTACGACCATATCATGAACATTAGACTCTGTTCTTTTCAACTCGGTGAGACCCCGGAGGGAAAGTTCTCTGACCTCGGCACTCTTGCTCGTTAGTCCCATTGAAAAAGTGGGAGTCGACTTTTGTCCTATTGAGACGAGTACATGAAATAGCTCGGTGCGGGAGTTTTGGGAGCTGTTTAAGAATAGATCAGATATTTTCGGCAAGGAGGCTTCTGCGTCGGCATGAAACCACCGTAAGCAGTCATTTAGCTTCCTAGAATACTGTTCATCAGAGTTTCCTAACTCGTTGTAGAGGAATGGAGTGACTTGTTTGCCAAACTTCTTTGGACAACGAGAAAGACGACGTACGACCATTTTCTTTTCTTGTAGATTCAAGGAGCTTAACTTGCTGGCAAGAAAGACAACGCCCTTCTCGCCCATTTGAGATAGGCATTCGGCGGCAAGAGAGCTTTTCTCTTTGTTGAACAACTCTTTCATGGGCAAAAGACCCGGCTCGCCCATCGTTGAGATTGCTTTGAGGGCCTTTCTGTTTTTTATCTTGTTTGATTGATAGTATTTCAAGAGTGTTGGAATACTTGCTGCGGCGTCTTTCCCTAGGGCGCCGAGTAAGGAAACGACTTGTTCCTTTGATTTCGACTGATTATCTTCCATGATATTAACAAGAGAAGGAACTACTTTGGATCCATACTTTTGCAGTTCTATTTTAGCCATGTTATTGAGAGTGAAATTGGAGTGTCCGATCAGCAACACCAAAGTGGGAATGGTTTGATCGCCAAATTTGTTAAAGGACTTGAAGAGGCTCAACTTATAATTTTGCTTGTAGCTGATCGTCGGCAAGGTTTTGGTCAGGTAAACAAACCACTCTTTTGATTCGCTACAAGCAATGGCTTCCAAGGTCATGAGAATACTTTGGAATTCTCGATGACCAGCTTTATCCAGAGCGGTTATTAGCTCAGGTATGGCTGGGCTCGCGTCTTTGCCCATAGTCTTGAGGGCCTCCAGTGAGACGGGCTTCATATTGATCGGGCCGGGCTGACATGATCTTGCGAGGGCCTTCGAAGTGAGATCTTTCTTCCCAATCATTAGAAACAGCTTGGATATTTTGGTCCGTGTATCCAAGTTGTGTTGGTTGTTTTCAAAGGCCTTAATGAGTACGTCGATATGAACTTCGAGTGCGTTTTTCTTATCGAGGAGAATCTGAAATACGATCTCTCGAAGTTTAGGCTGCCTATTTTGGATATTGCCTATAAGAAAGGGAACCACATCGGGTCCCGCTGATTTGAGCTCCGCTATGCTGCTCTTAGCAACTTTTGTATCGGCGGAGAGTGAATCGGAAAGACAGTTCTGGAAACGGCGCGTTTTAGATGCTGCGTTCTCTACCGTTGGAGCAGACTTACTTGGAGAATCGCTCTGGTTGACAGCACCCTCATTCTGCGTTGATTTTTGTTTCGCAGTTGTTTTGTCTTTGCAGCCGGCGAAAAATAAAAAGAAGGACAAAATGAGAAGAGGGCTCTTTGCCATCGAGAAGGGCTCCTGAAAATCAGATGGAAACCCATACAATAGAACCTCCTCAATGTTTCGTAAAGAGGGGCTCGCTTTTTGTTGGTTCTGAATTAGTTGTCTAGTGAGCAGGAGCTTACGTCGGGCCGAACAGCGAAGGGTTCTCAGAGAATTTACTGATCGAATGGCCCCTTGTCCCAAACCCCGTTGACCGGCCTTTGACGACCTCGAACACTGACGTCAATCGACTCTCCTGTGAACCCCAGGAACTCGTCGTAAGTGATCTGTTTAATATTCGCGTTTATGACTGGCGAGCCTGACATAGGCAAGAAATCTCCCTGATCAGGGTTCGTGAGTAAAGGGTCGCCCTCGCTTCCATTATTACTAAAGCCCATTGTTTTGAGAGCGGCCAGATTATTGGTGGTTCCGCCAATTCTAACGGCTGCGGGTGCGGCGTAGTGATTGTAGTCTAATTGCAAACCCGGGCTCTCAGAACCATCGGCGTGTCCTCGGTCGACGCGAATATGAACGTCAAAACCAGGGTTTAACCGTGCGAAGATGTTACCGGTGTAGACGCGGTCGCCGTTGACGCGAATTGGGGAGAAGTTGCGAATGCCCATGTCGACTAAATCGAATAGATTATTGGTAATCCGCTCCCGGTAATTGCCGTTTGGGTCATCGTTATTGCCGATTCTAATCGCTTCGCCGTTGTGAATGTGCCAAAATATATTCTGATCGGTCCATATCTCATGCCCTTGATGCCTGACGCCAACGGTGGCATCAAAGATGAAGTTACGGCCGAAGAGTAAGCGCTCCGGTGGATTTTGTGACTGGTCAACATTGGCCAAAAAGACTGCGCCATCAGAGCCGTTGCCCATGAATGAAGTCGGGCGATAGTCAAACGCGACGTTCTCGACAATGACGAAATTAATCTCACGCTTGATATCCACCGCGTTCTCTCCATCAGAGTGAAAAACACAGCGCCCGATGTAAAGGCCATCCACTGAATTAGAGTTCGCTTGAATCGCATCTCCTCTATTATGATGAATCAACGAATCAAGAACCCAGATCCGGGCGCTTGTGATCGTCATGCCATGGTGATCGGTTCCATCCACTCCGTTGCGAGCGACGTGACAATCATGAACAACAATATCTTCACCGAGACCATCCCTCGAAACCCCAAGAGTATTGCCGTTGGAAGTGACATAGTCGTGAAGGAAAGAGTGGCGGACCACCACGTTTCCCTGGTCGTGTCCCCCCAATTCATTTCGGCGGAAGAAGCCAACCTCGTCGAATTCAAGACCTTCAACAATTGCGAAGTTTCCTTCGAACCTCAACTGTTCATTAGCCCGGTTTGGATGACGTTGAATGACGGGCTTGTTCGGCGAATTGACCAGGCCTGAAATAATCACTGGGTTGGCGGCGTTTCCTTCGGCCACCCAACGATGGAAAGCAGAGTCTCTCAATTGATAGCTGCCGCCGCGAATAAAGACCTGGGCCCCGGCGACGAAGGTCGAACCGCTTGGTGGCAAGGTGAGCCTGGGAGCACTGGGAGTCCCATTGCCATTGCTGTCACTGGCGTTGTTGTGGTTATTGTCGATATACCAGTCTGTGGTCGCATTGAAGTTTGCTTCATCGGCGGCGGGAGTCGCGGCAATGACTGGGAGCGGCGGAATACCTGCGGGAACTGAGAGGCTTGACTCAACAGTCAATTGCACGAGTGCGCTGGCGCTAAAACCAGTGGCGTCGGCCGCCCGATAAAGAAAGCTATCATTGCCTGAAAAACCGGGGTCGGGAACATACAGCAGACCATCAGGACCAAAGCTATTTGTCAGGTCGAAGGGCGTCGTCGTAATCGGGGTTCGACCGTCAAAGAGTGTGCCCGAACTAGGGAGGCTGTCGATGCGCCAAGTGCTAATGGCATCATCGTATCTCACGTCAGGATCGACTGAGTCTGTAGCCCCCCGACCATTGTAAGTTTGCAAGGTTGAGTAGCCGGCGAGGGAAACAAAGGTCTGACGATCTTGAAGAACCTTGTAAGCCATTGCAATGGCAACGACGGTCCCTGTGCCAGACGGCGGAGTGACTGGCCCAGGATTAGGGTTGTTGTTCAACACTGTTTGCGTCGCGCCGCCTCCACCCCCCGAAGATCCTCCTCCACTACAGGCTGCGATCAGCGAGACGGTTAAGGAAATGGCGCAGAGCTTTGTCAGTGAATAGCGATGTCTTGATTGAGATTGAGTGGGCCCTGATGTCATGATCTCTCCCCGGTTTTTGTAGAGTATGAGGCTTCTGTAGATGAATCTCCCGGAGTCGCGTTTTTAGAACGATGTTTTCTGAGAAAAATATCTAGCTAAGTATTTATGAGGCCTAGAAAGCGAAGTTTTTAATGATTCTTTGTTTTTGATCACTGGCTCTCAAAAGCGCCGATGTCTGGAGCGGCTCCTAGACTCGGTTGGCCAACATCTTTCCCTGCGTCAATGAGATGGCTTCCTGGGGCGAGCTGTAAGAAGTCTGATTGGGGGAGGCTCCCGTCAGGCTGTCTCGGCCCGAGGGCGAGAGTGTCGTCTAAACTCAAGAAGTCAGACGCGGTGACTGGAGGGCTTAGATCCCAGGAATTATGACTGCTCGTCATATCCTGACCAACCCTCGTCGCGGATCCATCGTCAAAGGCCAGTGAGTTGTGAATAGTGTGTTGTCTGAGAAATCGGTCGGGAGGAAAATAGAAGCCGCGCATACTTCCTGGAATTGTAGAAATAGGCAAGGCGCCGTTTTGATAAGAGATGGCATTGAACAGCGTGTATCGCCCACCGCGAGCGTAGAAGCCGCTCTCTTTATTCTTCCAGGCGACGGCGCGAATGAGCAGATGCTCGGCGACATCACTATCGTAACCAATCTTAAAGCCCTGGCCATCTTCGGAAAAGGACGCTGGGTTGCCAGTTATAGACCCTTGGGCATCGTCAATGCCCGCGTAGGCTGCCCAGGAATCAATGACAGTGATTGCATTTTGAGCCTGGGTAAAATCGTAGTTGTCATCCATGTTGTACCAGGCGCGGCAGCCTTCAATCCTAATGCCATCCCCGCCCATGATGCGCCATCCATCGCCATGTTGGAATTGATTTTGGACCACGTTCTCACCGGTTTTCACTCGATGGTTTGCGTTATGGTGGGCATCGCAATTGAGAAAGTGGACGGAGCCTACGTTTGCCCAGCTCCCAGCGACATAAAATCCGTGAGCGCCTCGCGACGCTGTTTGACCGTTATAGCTCGATTCGATCTGTTCGAAGACAATGTTCGTTGAGTCGCCGTCAATTGTTAGTCCTGCGCCTCGACCATTGGTCAATGTAAGCGGCCCAACGATTTTTAAGTGCCTCGCATCCACGAGCCAGGTTGGTGTTGAGGCGTGTTCAATGTTTCCCTCGGGTACATCCCGGCCATTAATGACTGGCAACTCTCCTGGAAAACTGCGAATAACAATAGGTTGGGTGGCTGTTCCCGCCGCGATGATCCGGGTCATTTTATTGGGGAAATAGTTGCCGCCCCTTAGATAGATGAGGTCTCCAGGGCCCGCCTGACTGAGAGCGCGCTCTAGGCTCGCAAAAGGAGCGTTTTTAGTTCCTGCTGCGCTATCGTCGCCGTTTTGCGCAACATAGAAATCTCCTATGGGCGGGGTCGTGGTTGGAGGAGTGGGGGCTGCGATGGGACTTGGAGCGTTCCCCGAGGCTGTGGCGCCGCTTCCTCCCGAACCGCCACTGCAACCCAAGCTGAGCAGGCTGATGGTGAGAAAGAGTGAGGACGTTAAACTTGCTGACATTTCAGGCTCCATTTTTCTGAGGCTTCGCCGACA
>JARGOJ010000848.1 GCA_029210225.1 Planctomycetota bacterium | reverse complement strand
AACTCGATCTCATGATCGCCAATCTTTACGGTTTTTGTCCACATGGTGCCCCCAGTTGTCAGTGATCTGACGACTTCTGTCTGTTTTGCAATCGGATCAGGCAAGACTCCAATCGTAGTCATCGAAGCGCCGTTTCCAAGACTCGGCTTTCTTTAAGACCGACTTGATGGCTTCATCTTTCGTGAACGGGAGCATCCAGCGAAGGCGTGCTGGCCAGCTTGTCCCGAAATCACGGGCATACCAGAGAAAGAGCCGGGAGAGACGAATCTCCTTCTTATCAGGCACCAGGGAAAGATTCTGACTGATGAAGGATTCGCTGGCTAAGTTGAGTTGCCCGTCCAACTTCTCAGCATCATAGTCTCGAATGGGAGGGCAGGAGAACGCGCCGCAGTTCAGGGCGAAGTGAATTCGTGGATCAAGGGGCAGGACAAAGCGCCGCCGCGAGTCCCAAGGCCAAAGTTGCGGTAAGCCGAAGCGCAGGGGATGACCACGATTTTGTCTCAAGATCCCGTGCTCTATGACATCAAGAGAGAAGGGTTGCCCACCAATCAAGTAGGAGACTCTCTTAAAGAAACTCGGCGCCTCTGAGACACTTTTCTTTATGTTTAACGCGAAGACACCGTGAATGATGAGGGCGTTGTAAATATTGATCCAAAAGGCGCGGGCGCAGGTCTCGCTGGTTATATTCTTAACATCAACGCTTCGTAGCCAGGCGCTCTCTCGGGCAAGATCCTCGCAGGCCTCTCTGGGGTCAATTGTCCCGGCAAAGACATTCACCTTGATGGTTTTGGCGAGCCTAAGCAGAGACTGAGCTTGTCCCAAATCTCCTGGGTTATCCGTGTTCTCAGTCGGGTTTAGAATCAGGGGTTTCTTGAGGACCATGGTGATCAAGGCAGGGACAGCATCACAATGACACTCAGCAGAGCGATGGCGATGAGCAAGAGGACAATGACCACGATGTTGAGCGCTTTGCCCGAGGACGCATCTGGGCCGTCAAGCTCCATGGAGTTGATGGACTCATCTTCGCCCCATAGGCTAGGAACTCCGGCTTTCACAGGGGATCCATGCTCGAGGGCGTGTAGATCTCGGAGTAAATCTTTCATGTTGAGGTAGCGTGCGTCTCGATCGGTTGTGAGCATTTTGCCCAGGACACGGCGGAGATCGTTCGGGAGGTTCGGGGCGTATTTTTCGGGAGGAGGGATCTTGTCGTGGGCGCGCTTCGTGAGCAGCTCCATGGTCTTAAAACCGCGAAAGGGTTGGTGCCCAGTGAGCAAGTAATAGTAGGTGATCCCGAGGGAATAGATATCAACGCGGCCATCGATGTCTTTGATACGACCGATTTCTGGCGCCATGTAGAGGAGTGTGCCAATAAACGCGTTGTCCTTAGTGATATTAACGCTAGTGTTTTGATCCTTCGCGAGGCCAAAGTCGGCGACCTTCGCGACACCCTTTTCGTTGATCATGATGTTCTCCGCTTTGATATCGCGGTGAATGATTCCATTGCTATGAGCGAGCTTGAGGCCTTCGGAGGACTCGGTGATAATGCGGGTCGCGTCACGCCAGGGGAACTTCCCTCGGGCCTTGATGGCCTCGTCGAGGTTCTTGCCATCGATGTACTGCATGATGATGTAGTAAAGGCCTTCAGGGCTTTTGTCGACGTTGAGCACTTGGACGATGTTCGGGTGTTCCAGCTTCGCCGCAGCGCGGGCCTCGCGGAGAAAGCGTTCGAGGTTTTTCTTTTTGGTGGCGTTTTGAGGCGGCAGAACTTTGATGACGACCTGTCGATTGAGATTCTGGTGCTGAGCGAGAAAGAGGCAGCCCATGCCTCCTTGCCCGATCTTCTTTGAGACCTGACAGCCACCAATGGTTCGCCCGACGATGTCGACGTTGCCGTCGTCGTCAATGACGGAGGGATCAACCCCAGGGGGAATTGGCTTCTCACCAATTTTCCGGCGCTCACTCCCGTTTTTACCTGGACCACCACGCTTGGATTGCTTGACTCGGGCAGAAGCTCCCATGACATCTTTGATGGGAATCTTGCGGACTCGTTTAGAGGAGTCAGGGCCTCCAGAGTTTTGTGTTTTGAGGATATCTTGGACTTGAGCTGTGGTTAAGAAACCGCGCTCACAGAGTATGTCTATGAGGGATTGTTTAACGGCATATTGGGCCTTGAATTGGATTGCTCTATGGAGAACCTCCCGTGTCACATAGCCCTTACGCAGGGCTATTCGGCCTGCTGCTTGATCTGTTGTCGTTGACATCCAATTCCCAAGAAAGACCGATTGGCTCTATTCCTAAGCGCCCATTGACTGCTTCTAAAATACCTTCGAAAAGACAATTCAGCCAATGAAAAGGAGAGCGTGAATCGATCATTCTGAGTCTTTGAGAGAACCCATGAACTCGAGTGCTGGCTCAATCAGAGGCGGTCTTGCCACCGGACTTCATTCTCAGAGTATTCCATAAGAACGAAAGAACTTGCCCTAGACCACCAACTATGAAGGGCGCGGTGCCAGGTCGAGGACGTGGCTTTAGCCAGAGTTGGCTTGAGCCAGCGCTAAGAGCGCGGCCGTCTTGAAATGCGTTGAGGTCGGAGAGGAAGTCGTTGACTGTGGGATAGCGCTGATCTCTGTCTTTCATGAGCATTCGACTTAATATTTGACGGAGCGGGCTCGGGCAACTCGGAGCGTATTTTTCCGGGGCAGGAATCTCGTCGTGGGCTCTTCCAGACAATATTGCGAGAGTCGTATGGGATTGTAGGGGTGAGACCTTGGTCAGGCATTGATAGAAGATGAGGCCCAAAGAATAGAGATCTGAGCGAGCATCCAATTGTTTGACTCGGCCTATTTCTGGAGCGATGTAGTTGACGGAACCCGAGAGGGCCCCCATTGCATCAAGGGAAACAAGTTGCCCTAGATTGGTGCTGTCGAGGACGAGATGGGCTCTGAATTCGCTATCAAGAACGATGTTTCGGTCACATAGGTTGCTGTGGAGCCCATGGGTGTTGTGCAGTTGCCGAAGGGCTTCCCCGATATCTTTGACGATTTGTATGCTCTGATCCTGTGTCAGCTCTTCGCCATTGCCTAAGAGCTTGAAGAGGCTGATTCCTTCAATATAGCGCCGAACGGAATAGGCCAAATTGGGATCGATCTGCTGAACTTTGTACGGCGCTGAACAGAGCGTGTGCTGGAGCTTTTGAGCGAGGCGCTGGTAATGGAGGACTCGCTGGAGCTCTCTTGGGTTTTGGGGTCCTCCATGAAGGGTGAGAACGGCCTTCTTGGAATTCGATAGATCTCTAACGAGATATTCTTGTAGGTGGGCATTGCTCATGACATGGAGGATTTCAAAGCCGTCGAAAATCTCTCCAACCGAGAGGAGACTCTTTGGTGCTGGCGGTTGAAGATTTGGAGCTTGAAGACGTCGCGCTTCCTGGGCCTGAAGGATCCGATTGACTTGATCCGGATTCAATTTCCCCTCTTGGACTAAAATCTCTCCGAGGCGCTTGGGAGCGAATAAAGCATGCTGGAATTCAAGAGCCCAATGGAGGGTCTCGTCGTCGATCAAAGCAAGGTCGAGAGCGACTTCACCGAACAAGTGTGGCTTTGAGTTCATATCCAAGCTCTCAATGCTGCGACCTGCACGGTCAATGTTGGAATCAATGATTCTCGACGAAGCTAGCTAGTGGCTAACTCCCGTTGAGGAGCATGACCGCGATGATGCCAATGAGGGCAACAATAATGACGACGGCTGCAATGATAACCGTCTTGTTCGACTTCGCTTCGCCTTTAGAAGAGGATGAGGCACCGACTGACTGGCTGCCCGGCTCATCGTCTTCTCCCCAAAGTGGTGGAGGACCTGCTTTGACGGGATTGTCGTATTGGAGAGCTTGGAGGTCACCGATAAGCTCGCCCATGTTCAGATACCGGGCATCCCGATCTTTAGTGAGCATCTTGCCAAGCACTCTGCGGACGTTCTTTGGCAGATCGGGTTTATATTTCTCCGGTGGCTTGATTTGATTGTGGGCTCGTGCGGACAAGATCTCCATGGTTTTGAAGCCGCGGAATGGTTGGACTGCAGTGAGTAGGTAGTAGTAGGTGACCCCGAGGGAGAAGATGTCGACGTGGCCGTCAATTTGCGGAACGCGGCCTATCTCGGGAGCCATGTAAAGCGGTGTCCCGATGAGGGCTCCATCGGCGGTGAGCTTGAGGTTGCTGTTGAGGTCTTTGGCCAAGCCGAAGTCGGTGACTTTGGTGACCCCGTTGCGGGTCATCATAATGTTCTCGGCTTTGATGTCGCGGTGACTGATCTCA
>JARGOJ010000847.1:344-4313 GCA_029210225.1 Planctomycetota bacterium | reverse complement strand
CTACGGCATGACCCCGACTCCTCGCGTCAAGAAAGCCCTCAAGCGCGCCACGAAGTTGATTGAGGATGCGCAAAACCCGCAAGGAGGTTGGCGTTATCTTCCAGGAGCGAAGGACTCTGATATCTCAATCAGTGTTTGTCAGGTTCAAGCGCTTCGTGCGGCTCGCAACGCTGGTATCCACGTGAAGAAGTCTGTTATTGACGACGCCGTGAAGTATGTGCGCAAGTCGTATATTCCTCGGGGCAATTATCAGACAAACAACGGCTTCTGGTATCAGGTCTTCGAGAACGAGCCTTTCCGTCCTTCACGGACGAGCTTCGCGCTGACCTCAGCGGGAGTGACCGCGCTTTATGCGACGGGGAAATACGACCTTCGGGAAGCAAAGGGCGGGCTCAAATATTTGAAGAACACTCGTCATCGTCCTCGTCCCAGCGAAATGCACCGGTCCTTCGACTACTTTTACGGCCACTACTACGCGATTCAAGCCTTCTTTCAAGCGGGCGACGATCATTGGAACGCCTGGTATCCAAGCGTCCGCGATGAAATCGTCAATGGCCAGCATGGCGACGGCCGTTGGGAAGACCTTGTCGGCCCCAACTACGCAACATCAATGGCCTGCGTCATTTTACAAATGCCCTATCAATACCTGCCGATCTTTGAGAGATAAGCCAAAGTCATGAATCAAACAACTGCTAGCGCAGCCAAAACCGGGAACATCCTCTCAAAGATCAGCGCCGTCCGCCTGAAGGTGCGACTGGTTGGTCTTATCAAGGTCCTCGCCGCCACCGTTCTTATGTTGGCTGGAGGCGTGGTCCTCTCGTTCTTCATCGACCACGAATGGGAGCCGGATATTCCCTCACGAATTCCACTGATGGCCTTCATCGGCGGTGTGGTCCTCGTGGGAGTCTTTTCCTCCATTTGGCTCTGGCTGCGTAAGGATCTGAGCGACGATCAAGTGGCGTTGATGATCGAAGAAGCCAACCCATGGCTCGAAGACAGCTTGATCTCAGCGGTTCAGTTGTCTCGCGAGCAGAACGCCGGGGATCAGTATCACTCCGACGAGATGATCAACTCAATGATCAATCGTGCGGGGACGAACACTGCGTCGTTCTCTCCAGCGCGCCATGGTCGTCTGACTCCCGTCATCCCTCTTGTTCTGGCCGCCGGTGCCATTGTGGCTGGTCTGGCTGGGAGCTTTCAGTATGAGGGTACTCAGGTGTATGCAAAGACCTGGGCCAACCGTGTTTTGCTCATGGAGAAGGAGTCCTATCCAAAACCTGTCTATATCAAGGTTGTCATTCCCAAAGAGCACCAAAGCCCAGCGGATGAGACGCTGGTTCACGTGGTGCGGGGGGAAGATCTTGAAATCAGTGTGGATATCACCCAGGGTGGCACCGATGAGATGAAGGTCCTCACGACCTTTCAGATCTCAGGACAAAAAGAAGTTAAGAAGATGCGTCGTCTCAGCGATATGACCTTCATTAAGACTTTTGAGAATGTCACCGAGCCTTTCACTTTCAAGATTGACGCGGGCTACGGTGTTTTCTCAGAGAATTACACGGTGAAGCTCATCGACCGCGCTCGGATCGAGCAAGCGCACTTTTGGCTGGAGTATCCTGAATATACAAATCGAGAGCCGACTCCCGAAGGCGACCCGATTCGGGCTAAGAACAGCCTCGATGTCCCTGTGGGAACGATGCTCCGCTACAAGATCTTCTCAAGCATGCCGATTGAAAACGCGGCCCTTCAGTTTTACTACGACAAGACGAACAAGGATCCCAAGGACGGACCGGCTCCTACCCTTGCCAAAACCGGTAAAGGGGCAGGACGTGAGTTCACAGGCAAGTTCCAGGTTATGAAGTCGATGCGCTTTCGCTACACATTGATGTCCTCTGGAGGATTGGTGAGCGATCAGAACTCGAAGCTTTACTCTGTGAGGACCATCGAAGATCGTCCTCCTATTGTGAAGTTCAAGAGCCCCGGGCGCTCTCAGTCTGTGACCAAGAAGGCTGTCATTCCGATGCTGCTTTCTGTGAAAGATGAGTATGGCGTCGATCGCGTAGTTCTAAGAACCACAATTTCTCGCTCAGGGACAGTTCTTAAGAAGGATCAACGGGCTTTGGAGAATCCCGAGGGGACCGAGAAGCAAGCCGTTTATAAGTGGGACTTCCGAATTGAAGACATGGAGCTTCAAGAAGGAGACCAGCTGGAATATTACGTCGTTGCTTACGACCGCAATATCGACGAGAGCAAGCGCGCTGGGCAATCTCTGGCGTACACGTTCACGATTGTGTCGGGAGAAGACCTGAGCCGCATGCTTCAAGACCGCATGATGCAGCTTAAGGGAGACCTCGAATCGGTCGCAAAGAGTCAGGACAAGGCGCGCCGTGAGATGCAAAAAACTGCGGATGATTTGGCGCTGAAGCAAAAGCTAGATCGTGATGACCAACGTCGACTCGGACGCCTGGAAAACGCGCAGAACAACGTCTCAAAGCGGATGAAGCAAATTACGGAGAGTTTCGACAAGCTCTTGAAAGAGCGTCAAGTCAATCAAATCCGTGATGAACGAGAAGACATCCTTCAGAAAAATATGAAAAAAGCTTCAAAAGAGATCGCTGACCTGCAATCCCCCGCCGTTGCTAGAGATATTGCTGAAGTGAAGTCAAAATCAGAAAAAATCGATCAAACAAAACTCGCGCTCATTCCGGATAAGCAAGAGCAGGTTGAGGATTCCATTCGCAAGCTCATCGACAAGCTCGATAAGTGGGGCGATATTTCCGATGCCGATAGAGAAATCAACGAAATCATCGAAATGGAAAAACGAATTCGAGAAGCTACAGGATCGAAGTTAAAAGACAAACACAAGTAGTCTCGAAACGGCTCTAGGCTTTGAATTAGCTCTGGGCTGCGTCTTTCGCCGAATGAATGTTTAGGGATGCCCGAAGGATCTCCGTTATGAGAATAAACCGTGCCCATGCTTTTCGCTCAGGAACCCTGCTCGCGCTAGCCGCCTGCTTTGCCTTCACTGGTTCAGGAGAAGCCCAGGATGGACCTAAGAAACGAGGTCTTGGTGGCATCACTCGCGATCAGGAGAGCGTGAACGACCGCTTCAAGCGCCTCGACAAGCGTATGGACGAACTCTCAAAGAAGATCGCTGTCAAGCAACCTGAAGAAGCAGCCCGCCTTCGAAAGGCCTACGAGGCCATTAAAGCCCGGCTTATCCATGAGGACCTCGACAAGATCCTCAGGAACCTCAAAACAGGTGAGCTTCTCGATGCTCATTCCCGTCAGAAAGAGGTCATTGAAGACCTCGAAGCCTTGCGCGCCATTCTTCGCGGACAGCTTGGAGAGAATTCCAAGGACCTGAAGAAGCGGCTCAAGGACCTGCGCAAGCAGATTAAAAGCGTTCAAGCGCTGCGCAAGAAGCAGGATAAGGCGACGAAAGAGGCCAAGCTTGATGCCGCCGAAGCGAAAGATCTTGAGTCGATCAAAGACATGCAAGATCAAATCAAGAACATTGAGAACGCTCAAAAAGATCTGAAAGCCAGCCAGCCCAGCATGAAGGCTCAAAAGCAGATCGAAAAGAACCTGAAGGCCGTGGTCAACAAGCTGAGTAAGCTTCAAAAGGACCAAGCCGACGCCATTGATAAGAGTGAAAAAACCACGAAGGAGCAAGGCGACAAAGACCTGTCACAGCTCGCAGATAAGATGGATGAGCTCTCTCAAAAGCAGGACGACCTGAAGAACCAGGGCAGCTCCGCTCAAAAGAAGGTCAACGACCTCAAGAACAAGCTCGACAAGAACCAAGCGAAAGCGAAGGCGAACGCCGCAAAGCCTCAGAATCCTGAGACAAAAGCCGCCGCAAAGAAAACGGCAGAAGAGAGCAAGAAGCTCAAAGAGTCTCTCGACAAGGCCACGAAGCAGCTCTCCAAAGACTCTAAGGACCTCGGTAAGCAACAAGACTCTCTT
>JARGOJ010000847.1:0-334 GCA_029210225.1 Planctomycetota bacterium | reverse complement strand
CTCTTAAGAAGAAGACCGAAGAGCTTGGCAAGCAGCTCGACAAGCAACTTCAGAATCCTAAGCTCAGCCCCGAGAACAAGCAGCGGGTTCAAGAGTCGAAGGACGCCCTCAAGAAGGCTCAAGACGCTATGAAGAAGGCGTCTGATTCTCTTAAGCAAAGCACTCCGCAGAACAGCTCACAGCAGTCGAAGCAAGCCAATCAGTCGCAAGAAAAGGCGAAAGAGCAGCTCAACAAAGCGCAAAAATCTCTTCAAAAAGCCAAGCAAGCTCTGACCAAGAAAAAGGCACCGAAGCTCGACGAATTGGCTAAGAAAGAGCAGGAGATTGGCAAGCA
>JARGOJ010000846.1 GCA_029210225.1 Planctomycetota bacterium | reverse complement strand
TTTCAAGCTGGGACAGACCCAGCAGGACAATGAAGCCAAACGGGAAAAAGACGGCTCGACAAAGCGCGTCTGGACCAAGGACCGCTCCAAGCAGATCTCTATTCGCGATATGTTCCAAGTCAGTCTTATGACCGGCTCGACAAAGCCCATTTTTAAGGGGGAAGAGCAATTCACAAACGCCATTTTGGAAATGCAAGGCGAGACGAAGCCGAAGATCTATTTCTTCCAAGGACACAATGAATTAGCCTTCGCCGATAATAAAACAGAGCGTGCGGCCGGGGGGGTTGTCGACTTCCTCAAGACACGCTTCTTTGAGGTTCTGCCTCTACGCCTCGAAGGCGCGGCGGGTATTCCCAAAGACTGCGCTGTGCTTGTGATCGCCGGGGCTCGGGAGCCCCTCTCTGGCTCCGATCTCTCGGCGCTTAGAGCCTACGTTAAAACGGGGGGCCGGGTTCTCGCTTACGATGAAGCCCTTATGGCGGCGAACGACGGACTCAAGCCAAGCCCTCTTGAGGACTTTCTCCTCGACTTCAACATTGAAACAAGTCGGCATTTAGTCTTCGCGGAATTCGGCGTGCAGCGCGGCGATCAACGGATGCAGGTGCAAACAGTCAATAACATCCCTCTCACTGCCTTCGACGTCAATCACCCGGTTGTCAAGCCGCTCGCTGGTGGACGCTTGGTCTCTTATGGGGCCCGAGCCTTAACGGTCAATGGGAAGAATAAGAACGCCAAGTCGGTCTCTTTGGTCAACAGCTCGCCCAAGGGTTTTGTCGCGATTAAGAATCCCCGGGACTTTAAGCGACGTAATGGCGTGATTCGGGAAGAGGACATGAAGGGGAGCTTTTCCCTTGCGGCCGCTAGCGAAATGAAGCTCGAGGGCGCCAAGCGAAGCCGGGTCATCGTGACTGGGGACGCAGACCTTATGACGAATCAAGGTCTTGGTCAGGGCAAGAACGTTGAGTTCTTCTTAAACAGCTTGAATTGGCTGCTCGAAAAAGAAGGGCGCTTTGTCGCCGAAGCTAAGACGCCTCCTACCTGGTCTCTGGAAATTGATCCGGGAACGAAAATCATGTTCCAATTGGGGGCGCTCTTCATTCTCCCGATTCTTCCCCTTTCGATTGGTCTTCTCATGTTCCTACTTCGTCGGAGGTGATCCCATGACTGACTCTAATCCTCCCTCAAAAGCCCCGCTCATGAATAATGGCACTCGGTTTCTCTTAGTGGCGACTGTTGTGCTGGGTTTTACGACTTGGTGGGTGGCATCCAATCCGACGGTCAGTCCTGGGCAGAAGCAGCCCATTTTCCGAAAGATTGACTTCAATAAGATTAGCGCGATTCAAGTGGAGAGAGGCGAAGGGCTCAAAGAAGTCCTGCGCTTTGAAGCCACGATTGCGGAGGGTAAAAAAGGCCGGGAGCAAGGGCCGATCTGGTCGGTTTCAAAGCCAGTGGTGGATGAAGGCGACTCCGCAGTGATTGCCCAAATGCCCACGGGGCTTCGGTTCTTAGAGGCTATGGAGACCTTTGAAAAAGAGAAGCTAGGAGCGCTTCGCCTCGATGAGCCGCAGTGCAAAATTACCGTCGAGGTTAAGGGCGAAGACCCCATTGTCTTAATTTTAGGAGCACCCTTGCCGGGGGATGTGGTGGGTCTCAAGGTCGAGGGGCGCGAGCAGGGTTATATCGTTCGGAAGACCTTTACAAACCGCTTCCTAAGGCCCTTGCAAGAGTATCGCAATCGTGATTTGTTTGACGCAGACTTTGAAAAGACAGACGAGATTAGGGTCGTTTTTAATGAAGAGATTCAAGGAGTGAAAGCGCTCAATTATCGCTTCACGAGAGACGATCGTTTTTGGCATGTCGGTGATAAGACTGGAGAATATGGCGACCTGCCTAATATCCAGGGGCTCTTCGGCAGTATTGATTTTCTCGTCGCGGTCGATGTTCTTAATGACGAAGTTTGGACGGCAGAGACTGTCGAAAAGTATGGGCTGAAGCCTGGACTTGCTCGAATTGAATTGAAGACTGGAGATAAAACACAGACCTTGGTGATTGGGAAGGCGCTTCCTAAAGAGCGAAACCTCTACTATGCGCGCTTCAATGAAAAGTCGGCCATTTATACAGTCAATTTAAAGGAGCCTTTGAAGGTTCTTATTCGATCGAAGGATCGATACCGCTCGCGTACCTTGTTTCAGCTTGGAGATATTCCCCTTGAGACGATTACAGTCAATAGCAAGGAAGGACCGGTGACAATCATTGGTCGAGATAAAAGAGACTGGGTTTTCAAAGGGCAAGAGTCGGTCCGATTAGATCAGGAAGCAACGAAGAAGCTCGCTTTTGATTTATTGACCAGTAAGATTGCGGCCTTTCCCAGTCAAGGTCCGGCGCGCTTTGACGAAGCGGTTGTTGTCTCGGTAAAGACGGGTCCAATCACCAGAGTGGTTCGTATTGGTCAGTTATTAGGGACGCAGGATAAGCCTCATCTTCGTTATGTGAAGCGCGGAGAGCGAGACGATATCTACGAGGCGAGCCTGCCGTGCTTTGATGATCTCAAGAAGGTTCACCTGATGCTCCGTGACAAGCGCTTTATCTCTTTTGACAATTCCCGGTGTCAGCAAATGGAATGGAAAGACGCCGAGGGCAAGGTGCTTCGCTTGCTGAAGAAAGACGAGCGGAGCTTTCGGGAAGAAGGCGTCTCTATGGGGCAGATGGACACTGCGGCGATTGCTACGTTGGTCAAGGCTCTACAGGACTTACAGGCGACTCGTTATGTGGCTTTGGCGACGGACGAGAATAAGAAGAAGTATGGACTGAGTAAGCCCGAGCGGACCTTTGTCATGGTCGAGAGTGACTACGACAAAAAGCTCGGCACGATTATGAAAACAATATCCTTGTCGATTGGCGGGGCCTCGAAGAAGGGCTTTCGCTATGCGCTCTTTGGCAAAGAGAGCGCGATTCTAGAAATCAATGATGCCTTTGTGGAGCTTTTCAATAAGGGCTTCGGGAAGAAGGAAGAGAAATAATGTCGGAAGCAGTGACCCCGGAGCGTCTGTTAGCCCGAGCGGAGGCTCACTTAAAAGAGAGTCTCGTTGTCAAAGAAGCCTTTCTTAGCGGCCACATGCAGAGTGTTGTTGATCTTGGTTTAGCCATCGCGACAGCGTTTCAGAATGGTCATAAATTGTTGATTGCTGGGAATGGTGGCAGCGCGGCGGACGCTCAGCATATGGCGGCGGAGTTAGTGGTACGATTGACTTCGGCTTTTGAGCGTCAGGCATTGCCGGCTATTGCATTGACGACGGACTCTTCATTGGTGACGGCGTGCTCCAATGATTATGGCTATGAGTTTATCTTCTCTCGGCAGATTGAAGCCTTCGGTCAGGAGGGGGATGTCTTTCTTGGGATAAGCACCAGCGGCAATAGCGGCAATGTGATTAAGGCCCTGGAAGTCGCTAAAGAGCGCGGCGTTGTGACGGCGGTGCTGTCTGGGAAGACCGGGGGTAAGTTGAAGGGTATGGCCGATTACTCTGTGCTCGTTCCCAGTGGCGTGACGGCTCATGTTCAAGAGTGTCATATCACGGCGATCCATGTGCTCTGCGATATCATTGAGTGTTGTTATTGCGGGAAAGAATGATGCTGAAGCTGCCTGATGAATCAGAGATGTTGCCTTTGGGGGACATTGAGCAAGTCATGACTCAGAAGGTCCCGTTCAATGTCTTGCTTGGAATTCAATGCGATAAGCTCGAACGAGGTTTTATTCGCGCCAGGGTGCCCTTTAGAAATGAATTAGTCGGTGACGCGACGCGCCCGGCGATTCATGGCGGCGTGCTCTCTTCGTTTGCGGATGCGACTTGTGGGGCGGCGGTCTTTACGGCCTTAAGAAAGGGCGATACCTGTTCAACCATTGATTTACGGGTCGACTATTTGCGCCCTGGGCTTGAGCAAGACATTATCGCGGAGGCGCGGGTGCTTCGCATCGGGGGCCAGGTGGTGGTGGCCGAAGCGCGCCTCTTTCAAGATAGCGGCGAGGATATCGCGGTGGCTAAGGGCGTCTTCATGGTGCGTCGCCGGCAACGAAAAGACGTCGAGAAGACTCTCATGGAAGATGTCTAAAATCAATTCGTAGAGGATTGTCCGAGGGCTGCATCAATCGTCTCTGGTAATTTGCCCATGGATTCTTCAAGGCTCAAGCAAAGCGCAGCGACTTTTGGTGGGGGTCTAAATTGGAATTGCTATCCCCCCCACCAAAGCCACTTCGTGCCTTTGACTCCCCCCCACTTTCAGTGGTGGAGAGTAAGGGCGTAACGATTTTTCGGACAATTA
>JARGOJ010000007.1:9094-28949 GCA_029210225.1 Planctomycetota bacterium | reverse complement strand
TATATCAACCGGTGCTCTTCGATTTGAACTCCAATGATCCGGTTCAACGAGTGACGATACCCTGATGATTAGCTGGTTAAGCAAGTCTTTCCCGCCCTGGATGCCAGGGCCAGACTCCTCGCCAAATCTCGGGATAAGGAGCAATTTTGGCTCGTCCTGGTAAGGCCTCAGGGCTCTGGGCACGGTGAAGACGACTCGTTGCCGTGGGACAAGACTCCTCTGAATTCCACTCGATGATGCTCCTAATGTAGTCCAACAAAGCGTTTTGGGTTCGATTTGTCAGACCGGAAAACTTCGCCTTTACCAATATT
Organism: Planctomycetota bacterium; assembly: GCA_029210225.1. Classification (GTDB taxonomy): domain Bacteria; phylum Planctomycetota; class J058; order J058; family JARGOJ01; genus JARGOJ01. Next base: position 28,638 of record JARGOJ010000007.1, on the reverse strand, counting down.
GTAAGGGCTTCGTCTGTTCCTACGCGGGCGACGCCAAAAGCACATTCTTCTTTCATAGGAAGAAGATGGCCACCGCTGTGGAGTAAATTTTCAGCGAGAATTTTGAAGTGCCTTACGGGGTCGACGACGGCGAGCCACCTAAATGCTTCAGCCCGTTCTATCGATGGAGACGAAACATCATTCGCTTTCGTTGTTAAGAACAAAGTGCTTTCTTCCGAAGCATGCTTTGCGAGAATGCCATGAGCCCTAAGTCTTAGAAAAATGTCCGTGTCCGCGAGATGTTGACTTGCGATCTCTACATGCTTGTCTAAATCGAGAGTTGCAGCTCCGTGGAGACCGAGGTAGCGGACTGTTGGGTCCTTGTGTTTACAAGCCGATCGCAGAATATCTTCGTGATCCAATGCTGGATCTCCAGCGATGTAAGACAAAACTCTGTAGAGCTTCGAGGATGTTCCATCTCTCAATTCTTCACGAAGCCAATTCGTTGCGTTTTCGGGATCACGAGCCCAAAAGAACCTGGCTAACTTGTTGTAGCAGACTGGATTCAGCGTTGGCCCTCGCAGGAGCGATTCAACTTGGGCCATATCTGTACAACTCCATAGCAAGCTGCTGAGGGCACGACGAAGCTGTCCGAATAACTGATGTCGGAGCTCTTCCGAATTAAGCTTAGTGCTCTCTGAACTCTCCCTGGAAACACTCCTTGTGCCGACCTGAATTTTCTTGTGGGCCTCGATAGCAGAGTTGATTCGATAAATCTCCTTTACCGCACGGCTAGAATGTTCTTGCCGTTGCACAGGAGTGAATAATTTCACGGTCCCTGGTGTTATAGAGGCTTTTTGGAGTCGTTCAAGAAAGGTCTCCCACATTTTGGGATGGGTTCTCGTTAAATCCTGGAATTGGGGTTCATCGGCGAGGGCATTGAGTGGATGGTTCCCAATAAGGTGACCTGCCCCTGTTTTGAATGAATCGAGAATAAATGGCAAGGATTCAGGATGATCGGAATGTTGCACTGCGACAGATAGCGCGGTTGCTCGGTCAATCCGGGCACGATCACGCTGATGCCAATGATCCAGTAAGGTTTGGAGAACTCTTTTCCCGTGAGCCGTCAGCTTGGGCTCGGTTCGATCTCTAAACTCTGAGATGAGAATTCGCGAGCGAGATTCAGGGCATAGTGACAAGAAGTACGTCAGGGCCATCTCCACCTGCTGACGACTTTGGATTGCTATTAGGAACTCGATTAAATAGCCATCTCTGATATCGCTATCAGGATCAGCCTGAATCGATTGAAGCGCCCTCGTATTGAGATCGACTACGCTCTGAAATTCAAAGTCACTTAGCGGCTCACAGGAAGCGTTCATTGCTCTGAGCGCAAATCGTCGAATTATTGTCCGTTCAGTCTGACCTAATGCCAACTCCAGTAATGCATCCTTGCATTTTGAATCAGCGATAGTGACGAGCAACGAAGAAGCAGACTGACGGTCTCGTCGCATTGTCCTGAATTCTTCATAGGAGTTCTTAGCGGCCTCCTTCGGGCGGGTGTTCAAAAGAAAATGGCAAAGCTCATCACAAGTCTCGCGACGTGATGACCAAACAAAATTTTCAAAAGACATGGGAAGACCCAGTTATTCCGAAGGGTCGGCTCGGGGAGCATTCGATAACCGTCGGCCAAATTGCCTGGGTCCCGCTCACACAGACACTATAAACTTTCAAGAGACATTTTGTCCAGAACAGTGTTCTAGGCTTAGTTGAGACGCAATGCAAGTTTGGAAAGCGCCGCTTCAAGGGTACCAGCCTGGATAGGAAGTCGACGTTCCTCGCCAGACATTTGGGAAAAGAGTGATTGGCGCTCGTCCATCCAGTATTTTTGGCCGTGGAATACGGTGGTAATAATCAGGTGGCGAAGAACGATCTTCGCTAGAATTCCAATCGACAATTTTATTGATGTATTCGGAGAGCGCACCTCTAGTGACGTCGGAGGTCTTACAGAACTTCGCACGCACCAAGAAAGTGAGCGCTTCATCCGTGGCCACTCTAGCCACGCCGTAGGCACACTCTTCTCTCACGGGTTGGTGATAGCCATCGCCCTGACCTTCATCTCGGACTAGGTTTTCGGCAAGGATCGCGAAGTGCTTCACTGGATCCGCGTGGGCCAGCCACCTCAATGATTCAGCTCTTTCTATCATTGGGGCAGAAAGATCATTGGCTCTCCTGCTTAGAAAGAGGATACTCCCCTCCTCTGAACACTCAGCAAGAAGTCCATGGGCACGCAAGTTCAAATAGATGTCCTCATCAACGAGGCCTCTCTGTGCTAGCTCGTTACGATCTTTCAAATCGAGGCAAGCGAGTCCAACGAGACCCATGTAGCGGATTGCAGGCTTTGTATTCTGAAAAGCGAATCGTAAGAGTGTTTCATCGCTCACTTCCGGCTGACCAGAAATGTATGATAGGACCATGCTGCCTTTAAAGGACGTTCGGGTCTTCAACTCTTCGAGCAGCCAGTCTCTTGACTTCTCTTTGTCGATTCTCCAAAGGGCCCGCTCCAGTTTGTCGTAAAAGAGCCAGTTCAATTCAGGCCCACGAAGAAGAGCCAGAATGCAGTCAGCGCCGATAGAGCTATTCATGAGCCTGGAGATCGCGTCGAGTATAGGGCTATTGAATTCATATCGGAGATTTCTCTCGACAAGGTTCGGAGTCTTCTCAGCCTGGTCCGATTCATCGGACGAACAAGTGATGATCCTTCTTTGATCTGTCACTTGTTTATCAATGGCATAGATTTCTTCGACTGCAACTTTGCAATGCTCTGTCTCATCAGCTACTGACTTAGGAGTCTTGCTCTTCTGGCTCCGTTCATTCTTTCTCGTCTTCAACGCTTCTCGGAAAGAACGCTCAATCTCAGAATTGTCCTCAGCGGCCGCTTCGCCATTGGAAAGTATCCGCTGTCTTTTGAGACAGAGTTTTCGTATGGCACTTCTTTCCGTTGGCCCTTGGGCAATCCGACGCAGCATCTCGTCGTGCACTAATTCACATAAATCAGAGAGAAGACTGGCGGCGTCATAGCGATCCCAACGCATGTTCATGGAGTCTTCGTGACTGTTCTTTGCAGCCTCCTTCGGGCGGGTGTTTAAAAGAAAATGGCAAAGCTCATCACAAGTCTCGCGACGTGATGACCAAACAAAATTTTCAAAAGACATGGGAAGACCCAGTTATTCCGAAGGGTCGGCTCGGGGAGCACTAGAAACCGTCGGCCAAATTGCCTGGGTCCCGCTCACACAGACACTATAAAGCTTCGACAAGCACTCTGTCCAGTCTTCCGTTTTGCATTCACACTCAATTTCCAGGATACTCCGTCACCATAGAGCGTTCGATGCAATCGAGAGCATCCTCAAAAGTGAACTCAGATTTGCCAGCCGCAGTTGCGAAGCTATTCCAGTGAAAGAATCGGGCCTTTGTAAATTGTACAATTGTCGGCGCCAAACCTTGCTTCACACGAATGCGTGGATATCCCATAAGATCACAGTCGAAGATCAAGTCATGGCACTGATACTCCCGGCCGCAGCGCAAAGCTCGCTCCTCGATCGACTGAACGATAACTGATCGCCCATGTGCCCTAATGAGATATTGAGCCGCAGCAGCGCATTCCTTTTTTGCCTTCCACGGCGGATGGTAGCCGGAGCCGTCGCGCTTTGAGAGACCCAGTTGGAAATGACAAGCATTGGCGAGCTGACCTGGGATCGCTTCGTATCGGTAGAGATAGTCTTGATCGTCATTTTCTAGATAATACCCCGCTCTGAACAGGGTTAAGAACAAAGGGATAGAGAAGGACAGCGGCCATACTTTTTTAGGTCCAGAATTTTCAAAGATGAGGATGGCGCTGGACTTCAAGAGCTTATGGGCCTCAGTTAAATTCCCCTTTGCCACGGCAGACGATGATCCGTTTTGAAGTGCAGCAATTTTCTTCAGTAGCTCAGTCTTTGTGAATTGTTCCAGCCTTGTCATTTCAAGATGTCCGAATATTTTTCTGTGGTCGAATTTCAATTTTTAAGCGTCGGTGACTATCAACGTAACTGAGCAAAATAAGCATTTGCAGCGACTCATGCCCTGTTCGTCCCATGAACTCAATTTAGATTGGGACAAAGAAAGTCGACAATCAGTTTTGACAAAAGTCTATTAATTCGATTATCTTTCTATAGAGTAAGTTTGAATGTTCAATGTCACGGAGAGGGACAGCGTCACTTTGAATAAGAATCCAGAAATTACGCTCAACCGAGCATCTGAATGGAATGAATTGAAATCAGCGGTCAAAGAAGAGACCCTGTCCTCAATTATCAAGAACAACAAAACCAAGGAACGCCGCGAGCGCATCGTCCATTACTTCGTCGAAAAATCCGAAGCCAACGATCTTGACGGCATGGCCTCTGAGCCCCTTGAAACAGTTCTTAAAGAGATTCAACCGAAGGAAGTCATCGATTGGATTCGGCCCCAAAAGTCGACCATTCACGGTCGCCTACTGGCCCCTGCTCAGGGCCGATACAAAGTTAGAACCTCGACTCTTCGTGATGAAATCGCCGGAATCAAAAAGACATTTCTAGCGGTGATTGAGTCCTTCAAATGCAAGCAACATCGCTTGCAGAGCGTTCAAATCAACGACTAACGACGCTTAACACCCAAGCAGAGAACCCTACATTGTCTTCTTAAAGGCTGTGCGTAGCAACGCCGTGTAACGATCTTTGGGAATGGCCAAGAGCTTCGCCATCTTGGTGAGAAGATCGTATTCCTCACTTTCCAAAATGCCATCAGCGGCCGCGACCATCGCTGCTGCACGATAGACTAAGTCACGCTCCTTCTCATCCAGCACTAGGTAGCAAGACTTCAGATACTGCTCGCTATCTAACTCGGTGTTGAACGCCGCGCTGACCTCCTTATCGAGGTCTTCCGAACTCAATCGTTGTTTTGTGACGCGCTGAAAAATACGGCGGATGAAGTCGCGTTCGGCATCGTTGATGCAGCCGTCAACAATCATCATCAGCACCATGACTCGCTTGATGATGCCAATAACCGGCGCCTGCTCCGGGCGATCAAGCGCGATTCCGATAGAATCTAAGACCTGCTCCAAGTCGTCCTGGCTTTGGCCGAGGGCGACGCGCATGTCGTCGAGGAGGTCCGACTCTGATTTTAAGAATTGACCGTCAGCGAAGGCGACCATGGCCGCAGAGCGGAGTATCAAGTGCTTTTCACTGGGTTTTAGGCTGGCGGCAACACTCTTTAAAAATCGCCCTCCCTCACCGCGACGCTCAATGGCTGAGATCAGTTCTTTGTCGAGCTCGACCTTCAGGAGCGGTTGTTTTACCAGCTGTTGATAGATCTCTCGGGCGTTTGCGGTTTCACTGCGAGAGACGGCGCCGTCCACAATCATCATAGAGGCCATCGCTCGCCGCAGTTGAGCGATGAAACCATGGCTGTGAACTCGCGTCGAAGATCGATAACTACGGCGCTCTCGCCTCGGCTTTGACCGTTCAATTGTTTCTTCAAAGAGACGGGCGTTGACCGACTCACTCGACATTAACAGCGCGAACTCAATATCGTCTTCGAGGCTCTCCCGTTGGGCGTCAATTTTGGCATCGATGGTGTTGTTTAGGTCTGTCAGTGAGAGCCCGAGAGTTAGGGCGACACGCGTGAGCAAGACCCGGGCTTGCTGCCGAAGCGCGCCGTTGGTCAACGCAACCTTTAAGGCTGCATCGATCAGGGCGTTCTTGTCCTCCATGGACAAGGTGGTCGCGTGATCTTTGAGGAAGGAGACAGGATCATTGAGAGTTTCCTTGGTCTCTTGGAGTGTTGCAAGGTAGTTTTCCTCAGAGAGTGCCTCGCCAAAACTCTTGTAGATTGAAGCAATGGCGTCTCGCTCCAAGTCGGCGATCACTCCGTCGACGAGAGCAACGAGAATCATGATGCGAAGCAATACGTCTTCGAAATTCTCCTCAGTTTTAGAAGCTGGCGCTGGGGGCGCTTTTTCCTTCGATTCTTCAAGGGCGATGGCTATCTCTTCGCTTGGAGACTTCTTAGGCCAGTTTGACTTCCTCGCTCTGGCTAATTTTGTTTCGAGGTCTTTGCGACGGTCGGGACATTCTTGGACACGATTTAATTGAGTTTCGCAGAGGTCAAAATCGCCAAATCTCAAGGCCAGCTTTGCGAAGGTCAGACGGGCATCTTGCTCTCCACTGAGAGCATTGGGATTCCGTAGGTCGATGTCTGTAGCGAGCTGAAACGACGCGACACATTGGGCGAGGTCATTGTAGAGGCCCAATTTATCTTCTAGCGCGTCACTTGCTTCGGACGAGGCCGGAATCGCCTCGATTCGCGCCGTGATACTTCTAAAAAGCTTGCTGGCGAGACGCTCTGCTTTCTGGCTGAGAGGAGAGGCGCCGAGCGAGACCTTTGGGTTTGGGGAGGCTTTCGGTTTCATAGTCGAATAAGCTCTCAGTTGGGGGAACAACGATCGCGGCTTTTCCGCATGAGGCGGAAGGCTTGAGTATAATTGCTTTTCCGTCTGGGAAAAGACCTTTATGGTGGGCATTCTTTGCCAAAAACCGAGACAAGACAGCTTAGAATAGACCGCAATGAATGAACTTCCTCAAGCAATACTCGGTGATTTGACGCTCCCTATGGACGCGGTGCACCTTTGGATCGCTCGGACCGACTTGGAGCTCACCGACTCTTTAGCGAAGACCTATCTGGGATTGATGAACGATGAGGAGAAAGAGCGTCAAGAGCGTTTTATCTTCCCAAAGCATCGTCATAGGTTCTTAATCGCTCACGCCTTCGTTCGGGTTGTCTTGTCACGTTACTTTCCTCTCTCACCGGAGGACTGGACCTTTGAGAAAAATCAATTTGGCCGCCCCGATGTCATCCTCCCCGAGAAGGCACCGAAGCTTCGCTTCAATCTATCTCACACGAACGGGCTCGCGGTCTGCGCTCTCACTCTCGACAAAGAACTTGGTGTCGATGTTGAGGATCTTGAGCGGAGCGGCGCCACGGTTGAATTGGCGCGGCGATATTTCTCGGAGTCGGAAGTCAATGATCTGAAGCAACTTTCTCGGCTGCGTCAACGGCAGCGTTTCTTCGAGCTGTGGACATTAAAAGAGAGCTACATGAAGGCTCGGGGAATTGGTTTGAGCCTCGGTCTTGGTAACTTTTCTTTCACTATCGAAGAGAGCTCGAAGATCTCGATTGCCTTTCATGAATCGATCGACGACCAACCAAAAGCCTGGCAGTTTCAACTCTTCGATCCCCTCCCACGATATCGGGTGGCCTTTGCGGTTAAGCGAGGCGCGCAAAAAGACTTGGCCGTCACGACTCGAATCTGTGTTCCCCTACTCAGCGACGAGATCATCGTCGACGACTTTCGCTCCTCTTCGTAGTGTGCAGTCATTCTTGATTGAAAACAGGCCCGGATGAATCGGTGGCAGATGGAGTTAGGAGTCGTGAATGCGACAGGGGAGGGAGCATTTCGGGTCCTTCATGGAGTATGAATGAGCCCTAAAATAGAGAAATTCAGTCATGAGAACGGATTTGCTCAGAGAACTCGAACGCCGCGTAGCCGTAGACCCGGCTGATTTCAATGCCATCCAGCAGCTTGTAAACCTGTCACTCAGAGTGGGGTGGACCTACAAGGGCAAGTCACTAAAAGTTTGGATCAACGGTATCGATCGGAACATCTATTATCCTTCTCACGATTTGAGAGTTTTGGGTCAACGGCTTCTGCCTAAGTTCATTGAGCTCATCGAAAGCGGACGTCCGGACCAGTTGACTTTTGTTTCAGGTCAACTTGGTCGAATGGGTAACACTGCGCAGGTCGCGATTCCGGCCTTGGTGAACGCGCTCAGCGAAAACTTCAGAGAAGACTCCGACCTTCGAATCATGCGATGCCTAGGAGAGATAGGTTGCGGCAATGATCTCGTCGACCTCGGAATTGCATTATCTTGTGAGAGCAAAAATTCGTTGCTCCACTTTGAAGCCCTAAAGACTCTGATAAGAATCGATCCAAAACGCTTCATTGAGAGCTACCAAGGCCTTGTGAACGCGGGGACGCCAACCGCCACTTCGAATCTTACAAAGACACTCGATGAAGAGAGTTTCCGAGAATGGATGAAGGCTTATCATAGCGATCGTTATTGGAGCCAGCGGCTGAAAGGGCTACAGACGATCATTAGGCACGGACAAGACGCGCACATAGAACGGGCTCTGGAAGAATTGAGAACATTTATTGAATCGGAGCCATCGCGCTCTATACGCGATTGCATGCTCATGTACTTAGTGCCCGTCGCCGATGCCGTCGTCGATCTACTCCCTGAACTTATTAGACGACACTGTGAAGACTGGTCTCGCGAGGAAGTAAACCTTCGTCGTGGAATTAGAGAACACTCCCGAGACAAGCTCCTTCCACTGCTTCTTAGAACTGGGCCAGCAGCCATTGACGCGCTCTTAGCATATTTAGACAGCCTCATTGAGAGCTATCAGAAAGCGCTCCGAGGACACCAAGACACGGTGGATGTTCATTTGGCAACAGTGGAGTCCTTACGATTACTAGAGGCCTTCAATGTGCAACTCGTGCCCGCGATGATACGAACATTTCAACAAGGGCGGCGAGGATTGAAGCTCCGTCGGCTTGGCCAAATGCGAGCTGCTGTGATAGCGCCGAAACTCGTGGTCGACGCGATAGCCATGGCGCTCGTTGTATTGGCATTTGAAGGAACTCAAAAGACACGGGCCAATGCTATCGAGTGTCTCGGTATCTTCCGAACTCAGGAGTGTCTCCCAGGGATTGCTTTGGCATTTATCATTAAAGATGAACCTGATGGCAAAGCGCGGCGCAGCGCCATTGATGTTCTTCGCGGAATGAGTCGGGTGGCACGTTCAGCCTTCACGGCCTTGCTCGAAAGCGTTCGAAGCGGGACGGACAGCCAGCGAATTGGAGTCGCAGCCATTCTGGTTGAGCTTGGTTGGACAAACACAGCGCTCATCGAGACTTTTTCCGAGATACTTCAAAGCTATGACGAGAAGAAGTCTATGAAGCGTCACATCTGTCAGATCGTTGAAAGAATTGGTCCTGGAGCGGCCGCTCTGCGGCCTGAGCTAGAGTGGCTCTCTAAGAACTTCAATGTTTCGCTCCGTCAGGCTGCAGAGCGAGCCTTGTGTGCTCTGACGGCCTGATCTGCTAGACGATAGAGACGGCAAAGAGCCTTTTAATTTGAAGGGCTTGGCGAAGTGCCAATTTTTGCATTCTCGCCATGCAAATCGCCCGATCTCCCGCTCTTTTTTTGGAATGAGGACGCTCAGCCCTGTAAGAAGTGGGAGATGAAGAAACAATTTGAGTTTGGCATGGCTCATGCGTTAGGGCGAGGCATTGAAAGTTATCAGACGACAACTCTTTTAAGGAAAGGTTGAAAATCATGATTATGATCGTGTCTCACCTGCTCTACCTCGCTATTAGTCTCGTGTTCACTGTTTGGGTGGCGCGAACGCTCTTCAAGAACGGACGGATCTTTATAGTTGATGCGTTCCAGGGTAACGAACAGCTGGCCGACTCGATTAATCACCTGCTTCTCGTTGGTTTCTATCTGATCAACATTGGCTTCGTTAGCTTAGCCTTGAAATATGGTGATCGCCCGGTCAATACCGTCCAGAGCATTGAATACTTGAGCACTAAGGTTGGATTAGTCTTGGTCATTTTAGGAATCATGCACTTCTTCAACCTCGGAATCCTGTCTCGAATGCGCCGGAAGCAAATGCAAAGTAACAGTCTGCCTCCCGTCCGATCCGCGCCCCTCAAGGCAAAGTTCATTCCTGAGACCGTCGCATGAGCGACGCTGAGAAAATCTCCTCGCTCACAGTCTTTTACGACAATCGATGCGGCTTCTGCGCCTTTTGTCGTGACTGGCTGTCGGAACAGCGAACTCTGCTACATCTCCACTTTCGTCCTCTCCATTCCGCCGATCTCGTCGAGGACTTTCCCGAGCTGAAAAATCATTCTTTGAATGGTGACCTCCTCGTTCGGGACAACCTCGGAGGTTATTACCAGGGGCCCGATGCATTTATCATGGTTCTCTTCGCCTGCCAGGACTATCGTGACTGGTCATTGACCCTTAGCACACCGCGAATGAAACCGCTCGCTAAAGCCTTCTTCCGCAAACTGTCCTCTCACCGGACGCTGCTCTCCCGCTTCTTCCCAAGTCCTGCCCTACGGCACTCTGAAGAAGCTTGCCAGAGCGAGGACTGTCGAGTGGACCCGCCCAAGGAAGAACGGTGGATTCGTGGAGAAAGCGGCTGCGCAAAGAACTGCAGCTACTGTCGCGATTGCCTTACTGACAGCGAAACGATGATCTGTGTGGAATGCGAAACCCGTGTTCACCTCTCTTGCCTTGAGGAAATGAAGCAGTGTCCGACCCTTGGCTGTCGACGCCCTGTTCAGATTGGCAGACCTGTTGGACCGAGTTCGTCGGGGCGCGGTCTCATGATCGGCCTGCCTCCCTTCGCGATTTGGGCATTCATAATCAGTCAGGCTCCTTTCCTCGACCCCAATCCTAAGCATCGCTGGGATGTGTCGGCGCTCAATGGCTATGAAGTCTTACTCTATCTCATTCCTATTTTTCTCGTTCCGCTCTTCCTAAAGGGGGTTCTCTTAGCATTTAAAGAGTTGTCCCTTAGTTTGGGACGCGATATGGTAGACGCCCCTCAACTTGAATGAGGAAAAATGAGCGTTTCCACGATGCTAAGGATGAGTCAATGAGTCGTGTTAAAAAGACGTTAAAGGTGCTCGGTATCGGAGCGGCGGTCCTTGTCCTGGGCCTGGGAGTGACAGCCTTTGTTGTTCACGAAGCACGACCAAAAGGTGTCGTTGATCCTGAGGCTGACAAGATAGCGGCTCAGATGTTGAAAGCGAGCGGCGCCACCGCATGGAAGTCGACCAATGCCGTGCGTTGGACCTTCGCCGGACGAAACACTCATCTCTGGGATCGCAAGAACAACCGCGTTGAGGTGAAGTGGCAAGATTATCGGGTTCTCTTGCGATGCTTTCAAAAGACTGGAAAAGCTTGGAAAGCGGGCGTCGAATTAACGGGCGCCGATTTAGATGGAGCCCTCGACAAAGCTCATAAGCTCTGGATTAACGATGCCTTCTGGCTCAATCCTATCCCTAAGCTCTTCGATTCGGGTGTGACGCGGACTCTCGTGAAGCGAGATGGAAAGACCGGCTTACTCATGGAGTTTGCCAGAGGCGGACGCACACCCGGGGACGCGTATCTTTGGCACTTGAACGAACAGGGCCTCCCAGAATCCTGGCAAATGTGGGTCAAAATTATTCCTATTGGCGGATTGAAGGTCACCTGGTCCGATTGGAAAACACTATCCACCGGCGCAAAAATTGCCACAAAGCACGAATTAGGGCCGGTGACCCTCGCCATCACCGAATTAGAGGGGGCCAAGACACTGAAAGAGCTCTGTCCGGATAAAGACCCCTTTGAAGAATTGAAATAAGCTCGGTCGAGTGAATCAATCGTCTATCTCTCACTGAGAGAAAACGACGGTCGCTGTTGATTGTGGGTGAATGGCGTTTTCATTGTAGTCAAGGCAATAGCCCTTTTTTATCCTCGCCGCGATCATTCCAAAGCCTGTAAACAATTGTCGCTGTTCCCTGAAACTCTGATCGACATCAATCTCAAGTGTTTGACCGTCCCGTTGATCTCTATCCCACTGAAAGACGACAACAGAGTTTCATTGGGAAGGATGATTTCGAGACTCATCTTTTGTAGAACTCTAGAGAATTGTTGTGACTCAATGCCTCTAGCCAAATTGTGGCTACTAAATCGAATTAGACAAGCGGCGATTTATCAAACAGCTCGCCGCGAAAATGCGACTCTTTCCCAAATTCTGAGCTCTAGAAATTCGACTGAGCAACAATTCCACCAAGCTTCTCTGGGTTGACGGTGATGTACATGTTGCGAATCTCGCTTTCGTCAATATCCAGCCACAACGCGCTATGAAGCGCCTCTCCTTGCCAAGAAATGATTCCTGGGCTGCCGTTGATGATTCGGGGCTCCATGCGAAACCCCGCTGGGATTTTTCGAAAAAGCCCGAGGATAAATCGAGTGACCTTCTCGACTCCATAGACTGGTTTGCGCGCCGCCAAGGCCTTGCCATCGCTGTCAGACCAGGTCACAACGTCCTCAGCGAGGAGTCTCTTTAATCCGTCGACGTCGCCGATGGCGCAAGTTTGTAGGAATGATTCCATGATTTTCGCGCTCTGCTCCGGGTTTGCACTGAAACGCTGCCTGGGGCTCTGGATCCGTTCTTTTCCGCGGCGGAGCATCTGCCGACAGTGCCCTTCCGTGGCCTGAACAATCTCCCCAATCTCCTCGTACTTTATTTCGAAGACTTCTCGAAGTAGGAAGACAGCCCGCTCCTTTGGAGACAAGCGCTCTAAGAGGACGAGAAAGGCGGTCGTGAGAGTCTCAGCGAGCATCCCAGCCTTAAATTCGGTCTCTGAAGTGACAAGCGGCTCGGGCAGCCAAGGTCCAATGTATTCTTCTCGCCGGCTCTTACCCTTTCTCAGCTGATCAATGCAAAGCCGGGTCACAACGGTTGTCAGGAATCCAGGTGCATTGAGGATGGAGCTGTGATCGACTCGAGACCACTTTAACCACGCCTCTTGGAGCACGTCTTCCACGTCGTTAAGCGTGCCAAGCATACGATAGCTCAAGGCGAACAATCGTGAGCGATTGTCCTCGAATTCTTCCAAGGCTCGGCTCATCTATCCCACTCCACAAACACAACTCTTCAAGAAGACAGCAGCGGCCAGGGCGGCTTCCGAACCACTCGAAAGTGATGCGTCCGCGAGCTGCCCTTTTGAGCCAACCCAATCTCCACAGAGATAAACGCCGTCCTGACCCTCGATGCAAACGCCAGGGCGCCCGCTGATTCCACCATGGATCGCTTCAGGAAGGCTCCCGGCGACGATCATCTTCGGCAAAAATCGTTCATGAACCACAGATTCACGCCATCCTGGCTGGGCCTTATCGAGCAAGCGCTCCAAAACCCCTCGACATTCTTCGTCGCTAAGATTTCCCGGGCCCCCATAGAGCAAACAATGTACTATCGCTCCCTCATCAGGAGCAAGCTTCGCGTATTGAGAGTGGACCGAAAGATAGCTGGGATCGTCGACCCCTAAGACAAATAACTTCTTAGCATCGGGCAGTTTCTTCAAGGCTAAATCGAGACAACTAGCGATGAGAGGTTCTGGTTTTTGCCATTTGAACTCCGAGACTCCCTTTAGCAATGACTGAGCTTTCTCCGGAGGACAGGCGAGAATGATGGCTCTGGCCAGGAACAGCTCATCCTTAGTCTCCACCTCAAAGTGGCCCGTCTTTTTGAGACCAGTCACCGGCCTCCCACAATGAATGATGCCTCCACTGTCGGTGATGATCGCGCTCAATGATTTGACCAGTGATCCCCAGCCGCCATCGAGGTAGAGAACATTCCCGGTCAAGGCGTTTTGGAGCTGCTCCAGCGCCGCTGCGGCGCAGAATCGATCGGGCTGATTGCTGTAGCTCACCAAACGAATGAGGGCGTGGAAGAAATCCCTGACTCTCGCCTCTCCAGTGACCTCGCCTAACCACTGTGAGACGGTTTGCCCCTCTAACTTCTTGGCTTTGCTGCTCATCACTTTCATGAAGCTTTTCAAAGCAGCCCCCTTCTCTCGCCAATTTCTAAACAGCGACGTTGTGAAGATGGAGAGCGCGCCTCCCGGTAGGACGGCCATCTCTCCTTGAATGGACACGTAGTTCCCTGACGTGGATGGGCAGCGACCTGAATAGCTGACCCCTAGGTCCTTCAGCACTCTCGCGCCATGAGAACCCCGATACAGTGCATGGGCGCCCATGTTGAATAGGTAGCCGCCGTCCAACTCCTGCGTTCTTCCTCGGCCGCCAAGCGCTTTACCTGCCTCAAGAACAAGAACGGATTGCCCCAACTTTATCAGCCGAGCTGCCGCCGTGAGTCCCGCCAATCCTCCTCCGATAATCACGGCGTCCCAGACCTCTGTTTTGTTCATCGCTCGTCTCCTTTGAAAATGAGTGACCTAAGAATTTCGTAACGATGGGCTGACGAATCCTGTGGACGATTTGTGACACTTTCCCAAAATAAATGTTCTTTTTTTCCAAGTCCTCTTTCTTACAGGGGTTAGCTCTTTGGCACTGGGGGGTTTCCTCTTGCCACTTCAAAGCACTCCCGAAAAATCAGCTCTCGCGGCTCCTTAGACTTTTTTGGCAGAAAGTCATTTGGCCTCTTTCAACGGCGGAAATCGCGCTTCGAGGACCGAAAAGCGAGGAGGCACTTTGTCGCTCATTGATGACTTGGGTAGCGCAGAGTCTGGGGGATTTGCTCAAATGGATGGCATGTTGAAAGATTTACTCCCTCTCCCGTTCGCCGGGAATCGAAGCCACTGGGCCTATCGGGACCTTCAAAACACTCCCCATAAACAGGGATTTGAGCTGTCTTTCTTTGCCAACCTCGCACCAGATGCCGCTGACGAAGAAGGTAAGAGCCTCAAGGCGCGTTTTCCGCTGCTCTTTCACGAATTCGATTCTCAAAATCCTATGAATCGATGGTTGGCAAGCTTTCATGGCCTTGATGCCAGTCCTGAAAAGCCTTGGGGACCGAGTCCAAAAGCCACTTTAAAGCGGCTGCTACCAAAGCTGCTCGGTTTCCGACGACATTCCGACCTCGGGAAACAAGAGTTCATTTTTAAGAGCAGTCGCCCGTCAAGCCTTCATATTTTGGAACGGGTCTTTGAAGGAGGATGCCCTTTTTGGTTGGAGGATCTCTCGTCATTTGCGACTTGGGGGCAATTCCTCGTGGAGATACTTGAGCGTCTCGGGTCTCCGGGAGTTCTCAGTCCGGAGACAATTCTCTTTGCCCCGGCCTTAGACGCGAGCTTTCCCTTTCGATTTATCCTCGTGGACCGCTCAGGTATGGAGAACAGAGCGGCCTATGTTCAAATCTTGCGTCGCATTTTGAAGCAGAGTGAAACTGATGAGACCTTCCGCGATCGTCACTTTAAAGAGCTTATGCGTGGCTTTCAGAAATTTGGTCGAGCCGCAGCGACCCCCACATTTCAAACAGTCGAACGAAAAATATGGCGCCTTCTCTCTCACTTGGCCGCTCGCCTTCGCGTGAAAGCGGGACGCCTGACCGATTGCAAGGACGAGGATGAGATCGCCGGATACTTGTCTGAACTACGAAACGTCAACGGTGTTTTAAGCCGTCTCATCCATCTTCCCAGTCGTATGGCGGCGTTCTTCAGGCAAAACTTCCAGTTGGAGTTGAGCAAGCTCGCAGAGCACACTGAAGCGGCTGTTAAAGGCATGGCCGATGATGCCGCTTGCGACCTGGTGGACAAAGAAACCGATTTAGATGCCTTGGTCAAAATGACCTACAAATTTCAGCAACTTGGTGTCGCAGCTCCTCGCGAAAGTCTGATGCTCAAAGATCATGACATCAAACAATCTTATACTCATGAGATATTGGATTGGCCTGAAGAGCCGAATGTCAGACATTACAGTGATCAGATATTCACAGGAGCCCGTCGGTTTGATCAACGTCGATTCCGCAGAGCTTCAGATACTTATGGCCATCTCCAAGTGAAAGAAGAAGATTTCGATATTGAACTCGATTCTCCCTTTGAATTTGGACAGGATTCGAGGGATAGTGGTATTCACAGCGGTCAATTCGATATCACGCTGGACTGGGAAGAATGAGATTAAGCGAATGTCGATTATGTATCTTTTAATTCGCGCATATAGGTGTTGATGTCACGCCAAAGAGGCACGCCATTAATACAGGACATACAATCGAAACAATCTAATGTTTGTTAAAGAAAGAGGGCTGCATGATCATTGAATTTGACGAAAGCACACCCCTGCACGTCATTAAAGAATTAGCGGTCGGATTGAGACTCGACGACAAGCACGTCGAACTCTCTATTCCGGAACTCGACGACACCGCGACAATTCGCTATAGCATCGACTTCGGTCAGGACCCGGTGTCTTTCATTCGACTCAGCTACAACGACACGCCGCTCGACGCTGAGCAGAGCGGGCAAGGCGAATTTGAATTCGACCCCATGGAGTTCGGTCACACATTAAAGATTGAATTTGACACCTCCGCTATTCCCACAGCAAAGCAAGACAGCACACCTCAATGGGAAGGCCAGATAAACTTCCAAATTGATGGGGACGACGAATGGAGTTCTTTCTTCATTCAAGTCGAAAAGCTCCTCGGCGACGAAACCTTCGAGGGCGTTTTTGCGATTGACCTCGGGACAACCAACAGCTCTGTTGCCTATTGGGAAGTGAAGCCCGAGCCCGACTTCCTCCCGGTCTCCCCAACCCTTCTAAAAGAAGCGCAATCAATCGCATCGGCCGTCAACGTTCTTGAAATTGAACCCTTCAAAGAATTGGCGCCGAACTCCTACGATGTCGGGCAAGCTGCGGTCGGTTCTGCTCGTAAAGCCAATCTTCACATGTCTGTGAAGCGGGGTATCGGCACCAAAAAACGCTATGTCGTCGCCAAAGGCCGAGACATCTGGCAGGACGCTGACGCCCAACACATGATGACCGCCCTCGGCAAGAAGATCCTTGAGGACGCAAAGTCAATTCTCGGAAAGAACATTTCCGAGATCGTCGCTACCAGTCCCCCACGGTGGAACGCTGTCCAGGTTGGCGAGCTTCGCCGGGTGCTCCGTGACCTCGGATTCCCAGCCGACAGAATTGACATGAGCACCGACGAGGCCAGCGCCTCAGGTCTTTACTATGTCCTCTACCCCCTCTTTGAGAACTTCGGAAAGCGAGTCGCCCTCCAGGAATACGCCGAGCGCGAGTTCGGCCGAATGAAAGCCGGAGAGAACTCCTATGAGTTCAATCTGCTCTCCATGGACTTTGGAGGAGGAACGACTGACTTGGCGCTCATTAAGGTGGCGCTGGATTTCCAACCTCAGAACCTTGTCTTAGACATTGATATCCTCGATCGTGGTGGCCGGCAAGACCTTGGCGGAGACAACCTCACCCTTTATCTTTTCCGCTTGCTTAAACGTCGTCTCGCCCTCGCTTTGACTCACCCAGGGCGCCTGGTCGATCCCTCAACAACCGATCAAGCTCCAAGCAATCCTTGGATCAAGAAATTCCAGCTCGATGTTCAACAAGGCGCCTTGCTGCAACGTTGGGACGAAGTGGTCGAGCACCTCGACGATGAAGAGCTGCCCAAGGAACTTTGGGAGTTAGTGAACGGGATGTTCCCCACGGCTTGGGACTTCAAAGATATGCCCGCCACTTATCGGAAGTACAAAACCCCCGCTCGTCGTCACTTCGACTGGCTCTGGGCTCAAGCCGATGAAATGAAGCGCGCTCTTTGCGTCGAAGTGACCAACGAAGTTAAAGGCCAAGACGTCACTGATGAGAGCCTCGCGCCTTTTGAAAGTCGCTGGGTGAGCCCCGACCTTGAGACCTTTGATCGTCCGGTCAACCTCGCAGAGTGCATCCCGATGGCCGCCGATGATGAGGACTTCAAAACCGATTTCCTAAGCCTCAACTTCGGTCATATCACCAGCTTCTACCGCCCTTGTGTTCAAGGCTTGGCTGAAGAAACGGCGCGCATGGAATCTCGCGCCCTCGGGGACGAAGGTCGGGTTGATCGCGTTGTGCTCGCCGGAAACGGTGCACGGATTCCTATCATCACTGCCCTCGTTAATAAGAGCCGCGAAGAGGGGGGCTTAGGCGTCAGCCACGATCAAATCAAATTTGATCCGACCCGCGCCAAGCTCGCCGTTCCCATTGGAGCCTGTCTTCGCCGCATTGCACGAAAAGTCGAAGGTTTCAAAGTCAATATCAGACTTGGCCGCAATCTGTTGCCCTTCGATATTCTCTTAAACATGGGAACCAGCTCTGTCAAACTCTTCGAGAGCGGGCAGATCGACGAGTTCAAGTTCTATCAAAGAATCGGTGTTCCTGAAGACCTCGAAGCTGAGTTCGTGACTCGCCTGGATGAACAAGATGCCGGCACTGAGAACTACAAGCCTTATGTTCTCTTCAAGCCAAAAGGTGAGTGTTACGACCTTATCGACTTGAACGAAGAAGACGGGCTCTGGCAAAATCTCAATCAAACTTATGGATTGAAAGAGATTCCTGCGGTCAGTGATATGGTCTCCGGTTTCTCCGCCTACGACCCAGCAGTCGGGGATGAGAATCAGGGATACAACTCAATCACTCCCGATTCAGGAGACGCCGTCTTTACCACCGTTGGCGATCAGAGCTTCTCCCACAATCAAATGATTGAAATCTTAAGGGGCGAATTAACCAGCCCACAAAAGATTGCTTGGATTGAACAAGGATTCCCCAACGCACCTGCCGAAGGCGTCATCGCTCACCGTTACTACATTGACGTCACGAAGCAGGTCTATCTCGTTCGCCACCACTGGTCGGAAGGCAAAGGACTCTTCTTGGCTGAGACCGATGAAGAAGCCTTGGTCGAATTACCATCGGAGCGGAATCCGTTCTCAGGTATGCATTGATCGGCCCCGACCCAGACGAGGCCCTCTGTGACCACTGAGGATTCCGAAAAGAAGCCTAAGGTACCAAACACCAATCCACGATCTCCGGGCAAACCGAGGGATCGTGGATTGATTGGTGGTGTACCGAAGGCGACTTCCGGCGCCCACTCAGGCGCCTTCAAAATGTCTGAAATTGATGCTCTCGTCGCAAAGAATAAGGCGCTCAGGGCAGAGAGAAAACGGACTAAGAAAGCGACTCAAAAACTACCCAAATTTGTTCAGAAGCGTCAAAGCATCGCTCGCGCTCCTAATTTCGTCGAATTAGGTTGGAAAGCGGGTAAAGACGACCTGGCGACTGATGTCCTCGCCATGGACCTCGGCACCCAAATGATCTGTCTCACGACCTACCAGGGATCCCACGAGAAAACGGGCAATGTCGTTCAACCAACGGCCCTCATTGTTGAAGATGCCCACGCCTTTCGCAGCCTTGAGCCTTTTTCATTGGAGTTTGGCTCCAAAGCCTTTGGAGCGTGGCCTGCCGATAGAGTTCTTAGAGGAACCCAGGGCCGCCTGCTCATTGATTCTCAAATTGGACTAGTCAATTTCCCCGTCGATCACGCGCTCTCAGCGATCGTCGCAAAAGCCCGGCACAGCCACTCAAAGACCGAACGCCAATTGGTCCTCTCATTGCCGACTTTCCTTCCTCAATTACGTCGCCAAGCCATTCGCGACAAGGTCGCATCCTACCGAAGAGGATCTTATCAGGGTGCGCCCGGAGCGCTCGCGGCCGCCTACTTCTATTTAGTCCCCGGTCTTCACGATGCATCTGGAGACATGGCCCAATGGGCGCGCTCGGTGCTGAGGGACGACTATTTACTCGTCATCGATTGGGGGGCATCGGGGCTGGAATACGGTCTGGTCTCTGTCGATAAAGGCGATGAAAAGTTAGCGC
>JARGOJ010000007.1:0-9084 GCA_029210225.1 Planctomycetota bacterium | reverse complement strand
CAAGCTGGAACATGGCCATCCCTCGGCGGCGATAACCTAACGATGAGCATCGTTAAAGATCTCAAAGAGCTCGTCGTTCAAGAACTGTTAAAAACAGGCCCATCCGAAGCTCTGGTGCGTCGAGTGATGTTTCAGCCCAAGGCCGGCGGAGTGCCACGTCCTATTGGCTATGAAGAAGCCTTTACCCAATTGAACAATTGGGGTCCGGTCCTCAATAAAGACGAAGCCAAAGCTGTCGAACAATTGAAAAATTTAGTCTTCCCAACGGCCTGGCAATTCGAGAAGGGCATGGAGCCCGAGGGCTACGCTCCCTATCGACGGTTGGCGATTCTCCATTTCAAAGCGCTCTGGCTCGCAGCTGAGCGAATTAAGCGGCTTCTCCTCAGTAAGCCGGCCTACCATAGAAGCCGAGGAAGCATCCCCTGGCACGTTCACGATATTGACTCGCCTTTTTTGCAGAGCATTGAAGCCTCGACCATCGATTACGACGTCGACACTATCTTAGACAGGATTCAGCGCGAGCTCGGCGACTTCCTCATGCACCTCGATAAGCGACTGCGTGCTAAGAATGTTCGAGGTCTGGTCAATATGGCCTTTTCTGGAATGCAAGCCGGTTCTGATTTATTGAAGGGGGTCTCCGAGGGCCTCTCGGCTCGACTCGCGCCCCATTCTAAGCGTCCCGACGAACTAAAGTCCGTTGTGAATAGAGGCGCGGCGTTACTTCAGCGAGATTGGACTCAATTAGAATTAAGCAGCAACCGAGAGATTTTGCCCTTCTCCGTTCAAATGGCCGATTGCCTTGGCAATATTCCAATTTTTGAAGCGGGCCCCATCGACGAACTACAGGTCTATCAACGACGCATTCGCGTCGAGGACGGCTTCCCCAACTTCGAGTTCTTCCTCTATGAATCACTCGATGGCAGCCAGCAGGGAAGCTGGGGTTGTATTGATTTCTCAAAGCCCGTTCAATTCTCAAAAGAAGATCGCGCCTTTGGAGTCGACCCCAAATACGGCTTTGGCAGAGAGTTACCGCTCTTTCGGGATATGCGAGGAGATGCTGGACGCGGGCTTATGCGTTGCTTCGATCGAGGACAAGGTTGGACCGACGGACGCATTTCATTTAGGGACTATGCGAAGCCCGAACATAGCCCATCTCAAAATTTAATACGCTTTCTAGAGCACGACTTACGCGCCCGTTTTCACAGTAAAGTCTTCCTCCTAGAGCGCGAATTCAAGCCTCCTCAACGTCGATTCGACTACATGTATCAGCGCTATTATCTGTCTTACAGCCAAGAGCTGATGGTCGTGCGTGAGTGGTGGGCACCGGGACCGGACAATTCATTAGTTCGTCGAAAACACCTTTACACATGTCAAGGCTCGAAAGAGGCAAACTCAATTTTAGGCATTAAATGGGGCTATGTTTGATGTTAAGAATTGAAATAGACGAGACTTCTTGGGGAATAGGGAGAGCACGATCATGACAGCTCAAACAGCCGAAAACGCAAAGAGTTTGCACGACGAAGTCGTCGCTGAGCTCTCGTCTTTTGCTCAGCGATTACGCCCTAAAACGGCCGCTGACAGCGACGATCGCATCTTTCTCGATGGCTTACTGAGAGATGCCTTTCTCCTCGAACGCCACGCAGAGCGCGATTTAGACGTTGAAGACAGCGCGTGGATGGCGCCCTATTTAGCGACAATCGCCGACAAAATGGAATTGGCCCGGCGAATACTCAACACCGATTCAAGCGTCGTCGAGAGCTACGCCGGACGAATCAAAGAGCTTCGAGGGCGAAATGACGCCCTGGCCCTATTGAGAAACGATCTCAAGTCAATCGTGTTGTCGACGACCTTTCACGAACAAGTGGAGAATCGCTACGACTTGGAAAACTTGAAAGCCATTGTCGAAGGCCAACGCTTTTTAATAAACGGGTTGGACGGAGCCGCCCCCGAGTGGATTCTCGCCACTCAAACCTTAGAGATCTTTAGCCTCCAACGTGCGATCGATGTGGCTCAGAAGAGCAATGAATCGGAGAGCCCTCTCGACTCCGCTATTCAATCACTCAGTCAATTATTGAGCAATTTCCTTGATAGCGAAACCCCTGTTGTCGGCGCGCTCCCAGACGATAAGTGCCTCGCTGTCAAAGGCCGGCGTCGTGATTTCAAACTGAGTGAGGGTCTCATATCCAAAGTGCTCTGCCCTCAGTTTTCATGCCATGGCAAAGCGCTCAATGGCGCCGTTGTTCAAGTCAGCGCTGGACTGCAGTTAAAGCTAGTCCCAACCATTGACTCCATTTTAGAATCCTGCCCAAAACAAAGACAACTCGATGTTCGAGTCATGCTTGAACCGTCTCTTGAGACTCTTTGCCGAGCGCTCGAAAACCCAGATTCGTCCGACGCCGACCTCGCTCGTCGATGCTTGGAAACCCTCGCATTGGTCCTCCCCGCTATCGATAGCACCGATGACCAATCGAAGTTAGTCTCGGTCCTCCAAGAGGACTTTCAAGGTCACGACTGTCAATGGCATTTGGCCGTGGCCGCCGCCCCCTACGATGAAGGACCGCAATATGAACGCCGGGATGTTTTCTCCTTTGATATCGACGCCGATCACATTGTCAAGCTTGTTCGCCCAGGGCTGAGCCTCGACGGCGAACTCGTCCATCCCGCCATTGTCCAAGTGAGTCAGGGGCAACCCCCAGCGAGCGATATCGACGAGCTTTATGAATTTCTCCCTGACGATGACGAACGGGCGGCTCACTTCAAAGAGCGAATTAAACGAGCCCAGCTGCTCTCTGCTGGAGATGCAGGCGCTCAGTTATCCCGAGAGCTCGCCGACCTGGCCCTCTACCTTAAAGACGACTACCTTTGCGACGCCGGGCGCCTGGCTATCCGCATGGTCATCCACTCTCCTCCGGTCGATTTGCTCTCGGCGCCCGGTTGGGAATCGCTCAATGAGTTCCTCGTTGAACAGCTCGACCTCTTACTTGAGGATGGAGAGAGCGGGGAGAACTCCATTTTCTTCCTGACCCGTCCCTATCTCCAGGGGCTTCGTATTCACTCTTTTCAGGGCGCCGAGATGCGGAGCCTTGGAGAATCGTTGTCTGCGCTTCTAAGCCTCTACGACGAAGCCCTCGCCGCAGCAGCCAGAGAGTGGCTCTACGGTCGCCTTGAACGACTCTCCAACGATTGGAAAGCTGTTGAAGGATACTCTCGACGATTACTTCGAGTCGCCGCGAAAGCGCTCAATCAATTCCGTGAAAATGGCGAAGAGAACGCCACGCTAGAGCTGACAGGAGCCCTAAAGAACGCCGGAATTCACGTCTTTCCTGAGTCTTTTGAATTCATGGAGCACTGCTTCGCTCCCCAGTCATGCTTTCACGTGTTCGAGGCTGAATACAAAAATAAAAAGCGTCGCACTGTTATTGGTAAGGATGTTTATCCATGCCTGACACTGACCGACAACAACGAGGCTGTCAATCAAGCAAACACTGAAACGGGCGCTGTCACTTTATCCCTAGGGGAAGAGCCGCCGCTTATTCACTGGCTGAATGAAAAGGAAACCAGGGACTCTCGAATTGGAAAAGTCTGCGATCACCTCATTCGGGAATTCACAATTCTCGATAAGAAGAAGCTCGAATTAGAGCTCGCAGGACGCGCCGACTCCGAACGCGATTTCGTCTCGAAGCTCGGTCGAATGTTGGTTGCGACGCTGGGATATAGCGGTTGGAATCGAAGCGCAGAAGACCGCGCTGTCTTTGCGCCGCTCTTTGAATTATTGAAAGAAAACTACCAGTTAATTCTCTATCCGGGATACTGGACCTACCGGGAAATGCGCGCGCTGACCAAACTGTTTGGCGACGAACAAATCAAAATTGAATTGTCTCGCGACGGACAAGCAGGAATGAAGATCGAGTCACACGGCCTGAGTTATCGAGGAGAACTACTCACGCCGCTCAATATTCACTGGACTGTCGGCGCTTCTCCTCCCTACGTAGCTTGGCTCAAAGAGAACTTGGCATGGTTTAACAAGGTCATCAGTGGTGAAGAATTAGAGCTTCGCGTCAGCTCCTCAGTTCGCGATGCCATCCTCGACTTCGAATCTCCCGATGCCAGCGGCCTCGTCGCGGTTGTTCGCTCTCTGGAAGTGATTCTTGATTGGCTGGCGAGTCAACAAAAAGAGTGGCTCGATCAATTCTGCGAGGTCCTCATTCAGGCTCCCGAATTGGAGCTTGAAGTCTTTCCGAGACCCGGACAATGTTACAGCCGTGAACATTTGCTCAATGTCTTAGAGCGAGTCTCTGGGCGCTGCCCATTTGAATTGGTGAAGGATTCCGGGGGGGGAGATGGTGAGGCGGTCTTCATTGAAAAAATGGCCTTCTTTCAAGGTGGCAAATTACTGTCGAGCGCGCCAAAGGCCCGCTTCTCCTTTACAGCGTTGCCGATCGCGTATCTTGATCTCAACGACAAACTCAGCCCCATTTTTGAAAGCGCCGAGGTTCTGCCCTCGGTGAAAGATCAATTGCAGATGGTCCTGACGCGCATGGCGCTCTCTGATCAGTCGAAACAAGGTGCCTTGGAATTGAGTGTCTTTAGGATACTCTGGGACGCGCACCTCTACGACCCAACGTTCCCCGAGAGCGCAGAGAATCCTCTTTATAAGGCGAGCTTGTCCCTCGCGCAGAAGTTGAGCCAAACCGATGTTCTCGTGATTGAACGCTTTGAAGGAATGAAAGAGATCGCGGCGGTTCATAAGAAGTATTCGACGGAGCAAGTGGAGATTGAAGATGCCTTCGCTTCTCCAGGAACTCCAGAGATCATTGAGGCTCGACGACCCTTTGTGGCCTTGGAAGGACGCGCCTTGCAAACTGGCGCGCTGCTTCGAGGCGTCGTAACCAGCGACGAGGTGATGCTGGAATACGATCGTATATTGAGCAACGCGTTTCACCGATTGAAGTCATGGCAAAGTGGCGCAAAATCAACGATTGAAAGTCTCTTCGACGAGAAACAGACCCTGGTTATCTCGCGAACATTGAAACGAATCGCTGATACACGAGGGCGCATGTTTAAGCTCGCGAAGGAAAAGAAAAAGTCGCTGCCCGCCAAAACAAGCCGGCGAGACGTGATCCGCTTCATCATTGATCAGGTTCACCGAATTGATGACTGCTTGTCGATACTCTCCGATAAGAATCACCGTGGTTACTTCGGTGAGCTAGTCTTCAAAGACGTTGTCTATCGCAGCGCTGGCCCATACTTAAGTAAAGAGTATGGAATCAGCATCGATATGTCAGTGGTCGCGGGCGCCGATTCTCAGGCCCTCGTCGGACGTTACAAAAAGGAGAGCAGCGGTCCTAAACCCACGCGAGAGCACCGGCGGATTTATTCGGTGGTGGTGCCTTGTTACAAACAAGACGGCGTCACCATCCGACCCGCGACTGTTCGATTGGGAGACTATTGATTATGGCTGACAACACAAGCAAAACCATTGAGACTCTCATTGAAGAATTGGGTTGGGCTGGGCCGGTCTCTGACGAGGACCAACACGCCTTGATGGCTCTTCTTCATGATGAGTATCATCTGCTATCAAAGCCCCAGAAGGCGACGTTTAAGGCTAGCTTAGAGAGCCACGCATTTATGAAAGAGGGGCTCGATTGCTGTGCCCATTGCGGCAACTACTCTGTGCCTCTTTTCCGCTCTGGACAAGGCCGTTGCCGGGAATGCGGTGAATACTTGAGCGCGGCCTTGGAAGCCGCAAAAGAGGCTCCTGAAGTCGTGATCACCGATCACTTCAAAGGGCACATGGACGCCGGGAAGGCGCTCTCTCATTTGCAGCTCGCGGAGTCGCGTTCTGTTCAGAAAGCCTTTGGCTTGGATGCTGACAATTTGAGTTGGTCCGACCGTGAAGCCTCGGGTTCAACACAGTCTTTGGCTCCCGATGCGGGCGCTGTTCAAGCCCGAATCGAGGACGAACTCGCCAGGCGTCTCGCGGAAGAGAAGCAACAGTGCGCCCTACAAGCCGCAAAGGACGAAGCGAAATCCTCGGCGGCCGAGTCATTGGCCGCGCAATTGGAGCAGGAGAAGGCGGATAAAGCGGCCAGTCTTCAAGAAACCGAGCAAGCTCTCCGAGCGGAAGCCGCCACAGAGGCCAAGCGCCTTGAGGACGAGCGTCAAAAGGCACTCGATGAGCAACGTGAACGCCTTGAGAATGATGCCCGGGAGCAGGTGCTCGCTGTCACGGAAGAGAGCAAGAAGAACAAAGAGCTTGAAGAGGCTCGACGCCGGGAAGCAGAGGCCTTAGCAGCCGCTCGTCCGAGCTTGGGATGCCTCATTGGACCGAGGGCTGGAAAAATCGCGAGGATATCGAAGCTCCCGGAAGAGGGACCCGGTTCTCTTACCGGAATGTATCTGATCGGTGAAGGACGAGAACTTGTGGGTCGTCTCTATGTCAAAGAGACGGTCGCTTATGTCGATTCGAAAGAAGTTCCCCTTGAATCCGAACTCGATGTTGCCTTGGGCTCCACCGTTCAAATTGGTGGGGAGCTCTTCGTCTTCGAAGAGTTAAGCGAATTGGAATCCCAGGTTCCCGATGCCATCCACTTTGCAAGAAACGACGGGAAACCAGGCGGCCCTTGGCCATACTGGAATGAAGAGTTGGTCCTCGGGGCCTCTTCAGATTGTTCGTTTCATTTGGTTGACGACGATGTCTCCGATCAACACGCTCGAATCGTGACTCGCTTTGGACGAATCCTCATTGAGGATATGGAGGGCGAGAATGACGAAGCAGGAATCTGGCTTGGGGGCGTGAGATACCCTTGGCTCTTACTGGGGGCAGCCCAGGTATTTCGGGTCAGCGAAGAAGGTCCGGAGATTAAGGTGGTCAAAGGTGAGGCGAGGGTCAAGGCTGTGCCGAGCGCCCTGGCAATGAAGCCTTCCCGTCATAAGAGAGCCGTTTTGGAAGCCCGGGACGCTGCCGGTGAAGTGATTCGTCGAGTCTTTATATTTACTCGCCGAGAGGTTCGATTCGGCAGCCAAAGCAGGGATTCCAGCGATCGCAGCCGCATGATCAATGAGTGGGTGATGACCCCAACCGAGGATGATCAAGTCGATATTGGTGAGAAGCAAGGCGCCTTGGTTTTGACACGGGAGGCCGTGGATCTACGTTGGGATGGCGGAGACGTCATGACTTTGAACTCCGAGACCTTGGAACGAGGTAAGCCTCAACAGCTCAAGAGACGCTTTCAGGTTGGCCTGGGGGCGACGATGACCTTTGATGGTCGGGTTTATCGCTCGCCGAGCTCGGTGGCAGCTCATGGCGGCCCTGCTCGTCTAGGCATGAAGGGCGGGCATCCCTATGAGTGTGCTCGCTTGGACCGGGTCAACACCAATCATAGCTATGTCTTCTTGGTGAGGATGCTCCGAATTGGAAGTGAGGACGCGGCACCCCTGCGCTTGGACGTTCCTGGGGTTGAGTCTCACCATTGCCAAATCATGTTCTCCCAGGGCAAGTTCCAAATCGTGGCCACCAAGAGAGACGCGCCGGTTTCTTTGGGGGATGTCGAAATGCAGCCTGGGGCGATTTATCCGTTGGAGATCAATACCGCGATTCACCTCGGCAACGCATCCTTACTGTTTAGAGAAGTGCGAGAGAAGGACTTCGAGGCGTTCTAGGATCTTGGTCGCGGCACCATCCTAAAGCTCAATCGTCCTTCTTCTTGTCCTTGTTCTTGTCCTTTTCAGGCTGAGCTTTGACTGGCTTCGGAACGGGAACAACCTTCGGTTGCGGATTGATTCCTCTGCGTGGTGGCAAGACGGGCACTGCGTTCGGACGTCCTTGAGCTTTCAGGGTCTTAAGAATTTCTTCGATGCGAGCAATTTGTTGCTTGTTTGGATTCTTGGCCTTCCTCATTGTTTTCAATCGATTCTCTAAGGCTCTGAGTATCGCGGCGTTGCCTTGCGGGACAAGCTTCGGGTTGTTTGGATTGAGTTGGATTTTCGGGCGAATGAGGTTCCCGCGAATTTGAGGACGGACCGTTGAACTTGTTTTTTTAGGATCCGGGAGCTTGGCGAGAATGGGGTAGAAAGTCAGTCTTTTTTGGCCTCTTTGAACAACCACAGCAATTTTGTCACCGGCGGCATAAGATGTGATCGCGGCTTTCAACTCATCGAAGCTCTTCACTTTTGTCTTATTAATTTGAAGGATGCGGTCGCCTTTCTTCAGGCCGACCTTCGCGGCGGGTAAATTGAGATCGACGCTATTGATTTCAACGTTTGAGCCGCCCATCGGATTGACCGTGCCGGTGTTGATTCTTACACCAAGGTAGCCCTTCCCTTTTTTGAGCAGTCGATCCCGTTGAATCTTCTCAGCGATGTAAAAGGCCCGTCCCTTAACCTCGGGATCCTTACTTTCCTCATAGAGTTTCTTTAAGGCTGGTATCACAGCGCGGCCGTAGCCCAGCAACGTTATTGAAGCGGCCTCACGGGCCTTGTAACTGTCAGCGCCAAGCTGGGCGAAGAGTGACTTGAGTTCGGCTTTATTAAGCTCCGATCGTTTCTTCGCGGCACCCTTTTCTTCAGGAGTCTGAGCCTGGGCAATAGAGACCGAGAAAATGAGGGTGATGAGAAAAATGAGGATTCGGAACATCGGGCACCTGCACTCTATTTTGGATGGGGCGGAGAATTCGGAGAAGCTGTGAATCTCTATGACGATGAAGATCCGTGAAGGCTTAGACCGCTCAAATTACCTGCGGATACGGACGTCTTTTTTAAGATTCTTCACAGAAAAGCCCTCTTTTGAACCTTTTTTTCAAACTCCGCTTTAAGTTCCCATACTAAAACGATTAAGGTAGGCGCGGAATGCCATCAGAGGCGCTTTTTGCCTAATACACAGCTCGATTTTTGACGGATTTGTCGCTGATGTTTGAATTCAGTTTTTCGATCAATCAAGAGAAAACGGAGTTTTTTTGAGTTCTTTAAATCGGAACGTCTCTTCATTGCGGTAAGAGGTCCTGTGTTTGTCATGCTGTTCTCGTAGACCCTTGGAATTTGGCGAAGGAAAATAGCCCAGGCTCAAATAGTCTATGAGGCCTGGTT
>JARGOJ010000845.1:2665-4323 GCA_029210225.1 Planctomycetota bacterium | reverse complement strand
AAGCTCGTCGCTGTTACTTTGGTCAAGGGCGCCCGTGGGTTCGTCGGCGAGGACTAGTAACGGCTTGTTAATCAGCGCACGGGCCACCGCCACTCGCTGTCGCTCTCCCCCAGATAACTGACCCGGTCTGTGACCGAGACGATCTCCGAGCCCGAGGCGTTCTAGCAATGATCGGGCGTGAGCCTCATTCTCTTTGGGGTCGCGTTTTGAGCCTGGCACTAAAGTGGGAATGAGGACGTTCTCTAAGGCCGTGCATTGAGGCAAGAGATGGTGAAGTTGAAAGATGAATCCAACCCGCTGATTTCTGAATTGCGCGAGCTGATCTTCATTGAACTCAGTGAGGTTCTTTCCCTCCACGGTCATTGCGCCAGCGCTCGGAGAATCCAATCCGCCAAGAATATTGAGCAAGGTGCTCTTTCCCGAACCAGATGGCCCCGTGATAGCCACGGACTGTCCGGGAAACAACGACAGAGAAAGCTTGTCTAAGACATTGACATCGCCTTCAAAGCTTCGGGATATTTCCGCGAGCTCAATGACCGCAGTGGGCTCAGTCATTACTTCTTCTCATCTTTTTTAGAGTCATCGGTCTTGGTTTCTCCTTTGTCCGTTGCCACAGCGGGCTTTTCCGCTTCATCATTGACAACAACTTTTTCCTTCGCTGATGGTGGTGGCTTAAACCGAACCACTAAGAATCCACCGAGGGCGGCCAGAAGAATACCAACCATGAATTGCCATGGAATAGCCTTCAAACCCTCTTTAGGAGGATGCATGGACAAGGAAACAATGGCGTTCACAATCGGAGCGCCACAGAAGATAATGGACATAACGACTGGCGGGGTGCCCTTCGCTCCAAAGGCTAGGAGTACGCAGAACGCACCGATGGCTCCTACCAGACCTGCGATGAGGGACAGACTCATGCCCTTGGCTGGAAAGACAAAGTCGGAGCCGTTCATCTTGAGCAGGATGAGCGGAGCCAGAACGGCGGTCAGGAAGTAGGCGATCCCAACGAATAGAAAGGCCTTGTATCGTCCGTTTTCCGGATCACCCATAGCGACTTGGCCGCCATGAAGAAAGATGCCATACAGACCCCAGGACCCGACGGTCATGAAGGCGTAGGCGAGCCAGGTCATACTCTGTTGATCGGCAGTTGGGTCACTCATTATTGTTCCTAATTTGTTGAATCTTCAAAGGCCGCGAGGGTCTCTGTTGGCGCTTGTTCAATGGTCTCTGTCATATGCTCGGGGAGCGCAACGGCGCGCATGCCTGTCGCTGGATGACCAGCAACACTCACAACGGCCAATTGTCCCCGGGCCCGAATTGTCTCTTCTCCAGCTTTTCTAAACAGGAAGAGATAAACCAAGCTACGGGTTCTCTTCTCTTTGACAAAGAGCTGGATCTCCATTTCATCTTCAAAATGAAACGGTTTTTTATAGTCCATATGGGCGGAAATGCGAGGAAGCCCAGCATTGCCTTCTTCGGCTCGATTGACGACCGAATAACCGAGAGAACGATAGAAGGCGTGTTCGCACTGTTCCATATATTGAAAGAACATGGAGAAGTGAACAATTCCCGCCATATCGGTTTCGGTGAATTCGACGCGGCGAACCCAGGTAAACTCAAACGCCAAAAGTATTGCTCCACTAGTCTGCGACCTTGGG
>JARGOJ010000845.1:0-2655 GCA_029210225.1 Planctomycetota bacterium | reverse complement strand
TAAACGGCTTCAAAAATGTCCTGGACGGCTCTTGCCATAGCGTCAGATCCAAACATTCTATGCACCGCGCTGTGACCTTTCCGTCCCATTTCAGTCAATTGATCGGGTGTTTTGAAGAGCGCTTCAATGGCCAAGGCATAAGCCTCGGGATCATCCTGATCAAAAAGCGCGCCGCCCTCTGTCAGTTTTAGAAGCTCCGGAAACGCGGCGTGATTGGGCTGCAAGACCGGAACACCCATAGCGAGCGCTTCAATGACATAGAGACCAAAGGATTCTCCGTATAAAGCGGGAACTGACAAGAGCGAAAGGGACCGTAAAAACGCTTTCTTTTCCTCAAGGCTGATATTGGCCTGGAAATCAACGTCCTCCAAACAACCCGACTCCCTCAAGCGCCCTTGAATCTCCGCCACATAGGGTAGATCTGCGGGAGTTTTAGCCCCCGCCACACGGAGCTTCAAGCCCGGCACCTGACCCCGTTTTTTGACCTCGATAAAGGCGTCAACGAGAGTGTGCAGACCTTTTTGAGGACACATCCGCGCCAGATAACCGAGCACCGGTGTTCCCGGACGACTCTCTGGGGGCGTCCAGCCCTCCAAAGTCAGGCCATTGTAGACAACTCGCATCTTCTCAGGCGCCAATTCCATACGCTCGCGCATCAATTGGCCGTAGTAATCACTCACGCCCAGAAAAACGTTGATATCTGCGGCGCGCTCTTTGAGCAGGTCCCAACATTGAGTTTTATAGGGCTCAGGAAAGCTGTCGATAAATGTGTCTTCGCCCTGAAGGGTGCAGACAATGGGCACATTCAATTGTTCTTTCATGCGCCGCGCCATGCCGATTAAGAGAACATTGGATAAGCTAATAAGGTCGGGCTTTCCGTCCTTCTCCAGCCAGGAAACCAAGCGCTCCAACTCTTTAATCTGATGACCATTCTCCCCCTTGAGCATCGACAGGGTCATCGACCCCAGCTCCTCCGGAGAGGTCATGCCCGCTTTCTTTGACGCCTGAAGCAGCAATCCTCGGCTATCAAAGAGCTTGTCGAGCCACCGTGGGGTCTTGCGGAAAAAGGCCGATTTTTGTTGGAGGTAGGCGTTGATGCCCCCGAAGAAGACCGGCTGATCTTTGGTGCCGTCCGTAGCATCGACGACGTGAGGTAGATAGAGGGGGATCATTTGAGCGTCATGACCGAGATCACGGAGGGCCTTAATCAATGCGTGATCGCGCAGGCAACTTCCGCAGTGAAAAGACCCCGTGCCTGGGGTGAGCTGGAGAATCCTCATTTTTCAGCCTTCGCCCGGACAGCGCCGTAATTGGCGGGAGGAGGCAATTCGGCGAATTCACTAACGGCGGCCCAAAGCTCACTGAAATCTCTGTCAACATGACCAATGAGACAATCGGTGACATCCGCTCTTAAGTGAGGGTATTTCTTCAATAATTTGCCGAAGTTGAAATCTCTGTCATAGAAAGAATAAACGAGTCGGCGCATCGCTTCGACGCCACGCCCCAGCTCCTTTCCATAAGCTTCAAAGTTCTCGGCGCAGACCTCTCCGGTCTTCAATGCTTCATGGGCGGCATCCGCCACAAGCTGGCCACCTTTGAGGGCCAAGAAGACACCGGAAGAAAAGACGGGGTCGAGGAAAGCGAGGGCATCCCCAACGAGGACCAAGCCATCGACCGAGCCGTATTTCGAGTTATAGGAGTAGTCGCCAGTAACGAAATACTTCCCTTGCTGAGTGCCAGTGGCGACGTGCTCTTCAATCCATTTGTTCTCTTTGATTTCACGATTGAAAATATGCTCGGGGTCTTTCCCCTCACGATAAAGATAGTCTTTCTCAGCGACCACTCCAACGCTGACGAGGTCGTCCTGAAGCGGCAGATACCAGAACCATCCTTTCTCGCGAATATAAGCGACCGTAGTGGCGCCTTCATCCAATCCAGCGTCTCGTTTCGCTCCCTTGAAATACGACCAAACGGCGACTTTATTAAGCATCGGATCGCTCTGGCGCCAGTCGTTCTTCCGCATGGAGAAGGCATCCCGACCGCTCGCGTCAATGACGAGCTTGGCCCTCACCTCGAATTGAGATCCATCCAAGCCTTGTGCGCTCAGACCCACGACTCGGTCGCCGTCCCAAATCAATTCGCGAACGCGGGTCTCTTCGAGTACTTCGGCGCCTTTTTCCCGGGCGTTGTCGAGCAGTAATTGATCGAATTTACTACGCGTCACTTGCCAAGTTCGGGCTAATTGATTCTTAATGTGCTTGTGGAAGTAAAAGGGCTGGGAGGTCTTTCCGGAGGGACTGATGAATTGAACGCTGTATTTCTTCACAAAGTCCGAGGCGACCATTTTCTTTACGAGACCAAGCCGCTTAATGGTCGGGAAACAATAGGGAATGAGCGATTCACCCACTTTGTAACGAGGGAACTTCTCCTTCTCTAAAATGAGAACTCGGCGCCCATGCTCGGCGAGCAAGGCTCCTGCTGTGGATCCAGCTGGACCAGCACCAATGACGACTACATCGTAGGGATCGTCCACGTTTTATGCCTTTCGTCTGTTCTCATGATTCGTCGGGAAGCCCATGCAGATCAAACGTACCGGGCGTTCCTGTGCTTATCGAGAAAGAACTTGTCGAGGAAAGAATCGACCTTCAGCAAGCC